>SXSP01000541.1 GCA_005792225.1 Bdellovibrionales bacterium
TCGGTGAGCTCGGTGTAAACGGACTCCCAAGACCCTTGCGACCAGATCTCGAACTTTTCACTTAATCCAACGAGGACGACTTCAGTCTCGAGACCGGCGAACCGGCGAAGGCTCTGCGGAATCAAAACGCGCCCCTGCGAATCGACATCCACCGGTTGACCGCCAGATAAATAAAATCGGCTGAAGGCCTGGACTTCAGGCTTGAGTGAGGAGAGACGACTGATACGACGTTCGAGCTTTTCCCATTCGGCGAGTGTGTAAACATGCAGGCAAGAATGGCCCTGATACCGGCTGTTAGTCACGACGAGCTGTGAGGCCATTGAGCCGGCAACGCGACGAAAGGCTTGCGGCAGGGATAAGCGACCCTTCGGATCCAGTTTGATCTCGAAGCGCCCGCGAAAGATTTGAGAGCCTTGGCTCATGAAATCGACATCCTGCCTAAAGAGAGAATCAAAAGCCCGTCCCTGGACTTTCGAGGCGCGAACATCAAAAGAGATGAGACGAAACCTGCCGTCTCCGAGCTAAACCCGCAGACCGCAGCCCCACCGAACTCCACTTTGTTCCACCTTCTTCCACTGTAGAAATTTGGTCAAACTGCGTCAAGTCCCGTCTTTCTTTTTGAGATTGCATGTCTTGGCGTGTTACACTTTTATTATCTGAGCGATTTCAATGACATACACCTAGACTCTTCAACCGCTCGAGGGACGAAACAGAGGAAGGCTCGTATTCCATGACGATGATGAACTGCCCAAAATGTGGCTTTTCACAACCGAGAGATCAGTACTGCGCCAGCTGCGGTATCGATATGGTTGCCTATCGTCCGAAGGGTAAGCCGTTTCACAAACGCGTTCTCTCAAACACGCTCTTTCAACTCTTCACTTTGACGGCGGTAGTTCTTTCCTTCTTCTTCGTCATTCGTCATCAGCAGAAGATGGAAATCGCCGCGCGCATTAACGACATCGAAAGTGCGGCGCCCGCTCAACTCATCGAGCGCTCAGCGCAAAACGAATCGGCGGAAGAGCCCGCGGCGGATCAAACTGAACTCGCTTCAAACGGCGAAGCCGCACCTCCCGCTTCACCTGAGGCGGAAGCAAGCTCTCCCGATGAGAGCGTGTCTTCGGCCACGGTCGCCGCGGCACCGGCACCTCGCGCGGCCTCGGCTCCCGCAACTGATTCCGCAGCGAAACCCGCGACCGGTGAGGGCGCACCATCAACTTCTCCAACGGCGGCGGCTGCAAAGTCGGCGTCAATTCGCGTGAGCTTCAACGAAGCGCCGCGCGCGCTGATCAACGAGATCGCCAGCGAACCCGAGGCGAATGCGGGAAGCTACGGCTCGCTTCAATACGGAATCGCAACTGACTGGGTGAACCGTTCGCGCACCTTCCGCTCCGCCGTCAATTGGCGCTCGCTCGATACGACTGAACCTCAAACACTTCAGGCCGGCGAGACGACGACGGTTTACCGAGGACCGCGCGACGAAGCGAGCGGCGAAGCTTACGGCGTTTGGGTATACGCAAAACTCGTGAGAGTCGATGAACAGGGCGCGACCGTTCAAATCGAAGTCAGCCGGAACCTCACCGATCCTGGAGCCACGGGTTCCGTCGATCAGGTGAATCGACTTCCCCTTGCCGAAATGACCGTACCTCGCGGTGGCGCGGCTTACGTGACCGGCCTCGTTCCTCACCGACGCACGGAACTCTCGGCCCAAGAGTTACGCCTCTACCGCAACGATCGCGTACTCCAAGTCCTCACGAGCGAGCCGTTTCGCTCAGGTCTGACCGATCTCGCAATCTTCGTTGAACCCGTCTTGAAGTGAGGGGCGACGTCGATCGCCCGAGACGCAGCGCTTCTGCACAAAGACTCTAGCTCGGCCTGGGTTCTTCGTGGTTTCTTGTCAAAATGAAGACCACATCCGGTTCCGTCGAAGTCATTGTCGGCAGCATGTTCAGCGGAAAATCCGAGGAGCTCATTCGTCTCCTGCGGAGAGCCCAGCTCGCCCGTCTGCCGCTGCAAGTTTTCAAACCTCGCATCGACAAACGTTACAGTGAAAATCATGTGGCCAGCCACGACCGCTCGCTCTTTCCGGCGGTCGTCATCGATGACGCGGCCGAGATTTACCGCCACCTTCTTCCCGAAACTCGCGTCATCGGAATCGATGAGGGCCAATTCTTCGACTCAGAACTCGTCGACGTCGTGGATGAACTCGCCAATCGTGGATTACGAGTGATCGTCGCGGGCCTCGACATGGATTGGAAGGGCGAACCCTTCCACCCGATCCCATCCCTGATGGCGATTGCGGATACCGTGCTCAAGCTCCGCGCCGTTTGCGTCGTCTGTGGAGCCCCGGCCTCACGTACGCAAAGACTCGTCAAGGATACGAGCGCGATCCTCGTCGGGCACACCGACTCGTACGAAGCAAGATGCCGCGATTGTTTCGATCCGGATCTTTCGATTGATGCCAAGACCGGCCGCGAGGCGACGGTTTTCGAGATCGGCAACGCGTCTCCCGCGGACGCAACCGCAATCGGCTAGGTGATTAAAAATGGTTTACGCCCTCAGTGAGATCGAACATCGCTACAGAAAGAACGTGCACATCCTCAACGATCCGTGCATGAGCTCTTGGCTCGCACGACTCTGCTCGCCGCAGACGTTTCAACCCCAGATCAATGCTTTGGTGGATTACCTGTATACGGGGCTCCTGATGACCGTCATGAACGCGGAGTTCCCGCAAAAGCGTTCGATTCTTCCCACGCGAATGACGGCCATGCATCCCGGCGCTCCCCTCGAAACGGAGGTCTTCGACACCGAAGCTCGCGTCGTTACGGTCAACCTCGCCCGAGCCGGAACTTACCCCTCACACGTTTGCTACAATCTCTTGAATAACGTGATGAACCCGCAGTTGATCCGCCAAGATCACATCCTGGCGAGTCGCCTCACGAACACCGAGGACAAAGTCACGGGAACGGCATTGAGTGGCGCAAAAATCGGTGGCGACGTCGAAGGCGCGATCGTCCTCTTCCCCGATCCGATGGGCGCGACCGGAAACACGATCGTCTCCTCAATCGAACACTACAAAAAGAATGTGGGCGGAAACGCCTCGAAGTACCTGGCTCTTCACTTGATTGTGACACCTGAGTACCTTAAGAATGTTTCACAGGCGCATCCTGATTTGAAGATCTATGCTGTTCGAGTGGACCGCGGCCTCTCGCCGCAAAAGGTTCTCAAGACGGTACCCGGAACTCATTGGGATGAAGAGCGCGGCCTCAACGACAAGCACTACATCGTGCCCGGTGGCGGCGGTTTCGGCGAGATAATGAACAACTCTTTCGTTTAAGACGAAGACCAAACGAGGAAGAAATGACGAGCCCGAAAAACGGCAACAAACCTACCGTCAAACACCCGGCCGGAATCCAGCTGAAAATGTCGACCCTTCTCGACGAGAAGAAGATTCAAGGCCGAGTCAAAGAAATGGGCGAAGAGATCACCAAACTCTGCAAGAAAGAAGATCTCATCGCCGTTTGCGTTCTCAAGGGCTCCTTCATGTTCTACGCCGATCTCATCCGCAACATCGACGCCGATGTTCGCCTCGACTTCATCGGCTGCTCGAGCTACGGAAACGCCACTCAGTCCTCGGGCGAAGTTAAAATGACCCTCGATCTCACCCAAGGCATCGAAGGCAAAAATGTCCTTCTCGTCGAAGATATCGTCGACTCCGGCCTGACAATGTCGTTCATCACGAAGACCCTCCAAGCTCGCAACCCCAAAAAAATCCTGAGTGCGAGCCTCCTCTTTAAACCCGAAGCCCTCAAAGTCGATTACAAACCCGATTTCGTCGGCTTCGAAATCGGCAACGAATTCGTCGTCGGCTACGGGCTCGATTACCAAGGCTATTACCGCAACTTGCCGTACGTGGCGGTGGTTGAGAGCTTGAATTAGGCCTGTCGCAGGCACTCAGGCGGGCGGGCACCGGGCATTCGGCGCGGCGGTGAAAGATTTTTGTTCGCACAGAATTCTTTCGGTTTGCTAGCCCGTCATCTCCACTTAAAGAAATCAAAGCAGTACACGTAGGCTTCTTCTTCCTTCGATTTTTCGATTTTTTTCGTGAGCGTCTGCAGATGCTCAAGCATCGATTCACGAATTTGTCCTGCATCCTTCTCTGAGCAACTAAACGCCAACGAATAATGAAGATCCGACGGCTCTCCAAACGGCATTTGCTGGATGGCCGCGAGCCTCCAGTTGGTGTGATGCTGACGAATGAATTTTGAATCCTTTGAGAGATGGATGTGCGTTTCTCCTGGCGTGACGACATCTTTCGAAGCTTTGAGAATTCCAAGTCTGATGAGAAACTGAATGGCTTCGTCGGCGACCGCGGGCGGAGCTCCCGTGGCCTGCGCGAGCTGCCTTCGATTTTGAAACTTCGGGATCGATGAAAGAACGTGAAGGAGACCGTGGAGATGCGAGGAGTAAAACTTCGCTTGGTCTTCGGCTCCGACTTCGCGAGTGCGCTCGAGCCTGCGGTGGATTTGTTGGTGGTCGGCTTGCTTTCGTTTGATTTTATCGAGAAACCGCTCGCGAAGCCTCGGTTCACTTGCACGCTCATAGATGACGAGATCAAGAAATTGCTCGGCCTCATCGGCCGAATGCTTCAAAAAGACATTCATGCGTTCAGCTTGATCGAGCGACAGATCGGCCTTTCCGGCGACAACTTGAGAAACGAACGTGGTATGCACGCCGAGCTTCTCGGCCGCTTTCCTCTTCATTCCGGATTTTGGACCGAGGCTCTCGAGTCTTTCTCGTAGGTAAGCACGGTAAGAGCGGTATTCGTAAATATTCATGATCAAGAGTTCTACTCTCTAAAATCGCGCGAAGTATAGAACAAAAATCTATGAAGCTCCGGTCATGGTCCTTATTTTTCATAAGTAACCGATGTATAGGAGGCACTATGAAAACGGTGATTGCGGTTCTTTTATTTCCGATGATGAGTTTTGCCGGCGTCATGAATGGCGGCGGCGGTAAGGGCATTATCTGTGAACAGAAATCAGAGACGCTCGAAGTTCTCGATCTCTATGAAGCAAAAAATGTGAACGCTTTGACGGAGGCTCCTCGGAGAGGTCCACTCTCGGAAGAGTTACTCGTGGGAATGCGCGGAATGAATGAAGTCTGGCGCGAACCAAAGTCTTCAACGGCCGAACCCACGGCGGAGGAAGTCACTCGCCTTCAGAAGCTCGTCGATGAAACGTTTTATTCGCGACTGACATTTATTCCGAAGGGAACTCGACTTCCGTTGACTGAGGACGCGACGCTCCCGCCGCTCCCGGCTCATTGTCAACAAGTCCAGATCGCGATCCACGATGAATCGACGATTTGGGTCGACCAGGAGTATTGGGAGAAACTCGATGCTCGCAACCAAGCGGCGATCATTTTCCACGAGCTGCTCTACGAAATCCGTCGGAACTATGGCGCAAAGGATTCTGATGAGACTCGCCAATTCGTCGGCCGCATCTTTTCGACCACTCCCCCGACGTGGCGCTTCGAAGGTATTCCGCAAACGGGCTATCTCGATTGCCGTTCGAATACCCCGGGGGCGGGCACAACAGACTTCGTGGTCTATCCTTGGAACTCAGAAACTCTGGTGAGTTTCCGCGAAATCAGTGGCGCAACAA
>SXSP01000542.1 GCA_005792225.1 Bdellovibrionales bacterium
AACAATTAAAGGGGCCAGTTGCAGGGGATTCTCCACATTTGTGCTCGCCCTTGTAGCGAAATCCGGGACGCCTCGCCACTCAAGCTGAGGCATTCTCTCTCGCTGAGGAGATCGTTTGATGTTCGATCCGAAGGTTTTCAAGGGTCAGCCCGGCGTGCGTTTGAGTCGCGAGCAGTTTGTCGCGCGATATCGTGAGCAATTCGTTGATCCGCGTTTTCACGAGGTCGCCGGCGCGCTCGAGCAGGTGATTGAAGTCGCCTGGCAAAACTACGAAGACAGCCACAAGGCCCCGCGCAAAATCAAAGCGGGGCCTGAGTACCAAGATCCCGAATACGAACTCTCCTCGGATTGGGTGGAGACGCGGGATCGTCTCTTGAAGGCCGAGGCCGCGCAAAAGGTCTCGCCGGATCACCGCATTCTCGTGATCAACGGTTCCGCGCGAAATGAACATACGTGCCCGAGCGAGGCGCCGAAATCTTATCGCCTGGCGCAGGCGGCGATCGATACGATCACGCGCGAAGGAGCGATCGCCGACTTCCTTGATCTCAGCGAGCTGACCGCGGCATACGGAAAAAAGATACATCCTTGCAAGGCTTGCGTCTCGACGGCGATGCCGCTCTGTCATTGGCCCTGTTCGTGTTATCCCAACCACGGGCTCGGTCAAACTCAAGACTGGATGGCTGAAATTTATGAACGCTGGGTGCTCGCCCACGGCGTGTTGATCATCACGCCCGTTCACTGGTACCAGGCGCCGAGTGTCTTGAAGCTCATGATCGATCGGTTGGTTTGCGCGGATGGCGGAAATCCTGACCCGACTTCGACGCACGGAAAAGACGCGAAGGCCGCAAAGAAGATGGAGTTGAAGGGCTGGAACTATCCCAAGCACCTTGCCGGGCGCTCCTTCGGGCTCGTCGTCCACGGCGATGCCGCGGGTGTCGAGAACCTCCGACGTATTTTGACGGATTGGCTGACGGATATGGAGCTTTTGCCCGCCGGCCGCGAAGCCATCGTTGGTCGCTACATCGGCTACTATCAGCCGTACGCGACCAGTCACTCCGATCTCGACAAGGATACGGCCCTCTTTCAGGAAGTCGATCACGCGGCCGCGAGTGTCGTCAGACAAGTCAAGTTGACTCGTTCCGGCCAATTCTCGTTTCCGGATCGGGGACTGAAAGAGCCACGGCCCAAATGAAACACCGCGCAATCGTTGCCTCGATTCGAGATGCGTCTAATATACAGAGGATGCATTTTTGGCTCTTCATGCCTCGCTGGGGCGCTCTCATTTTGTTCGTCATCGGTTGCATGGCTCTCAGCCTCGACGCCGGCGCGCAAACCGCGAACCAGCAGTTCACTCACCAGCTGATTCGTCGCCTCGTCGTCTTTCCCATCAAGGCTGATCCATCGCTCGCGTCCGCCGTCGACGATGCTTGGTGGCAAGCCCGCGAAGAACTCACGCGAAGCCGCCGGTTTCTCGTCGCGAGCAAACAATTTTTGGTTAAGTCGGACGTGTTCCTCCCGCGGGGTGTTCTGGAGCCGGCCGATTCAATCATTCTCGGAAAACTCCTCGACGCTCATGGACTCGTGACTCTTCAGTTGGTGGATCGTCGTCTCGTCATGAACGTCTACGACGGCGGAAACGGAATTCTCCTCTGGAATAAGTCCGTGCCGCTCCATCCATCCCTCACGATCCCGGATCAATTACCGAATCTCGCCAAGCGCATCGTTGCGGATTTTGTGGCGAGCATTCCGTATCAGGGATTTACGACGGTCGATGCGCTCATCGGTCAACCTCTCTACCAAGAGGGGCAAACAATGCTCGCGCAAGTGGACCTGGGTTTGACGACCGGAGCGCAACTGGGTGATCTCGTGCAATGGATCCGCATTACGAGCACGACCGCGGCACCGCTTTTTCAAGGTGGCTCCAAATTGACGATCTTCGCCGAAGGAAAGGTCGTTCGTCTTGAGCAAGGCGTTGCGACCGTCGAGATCACGCGGGCGACCTCACCGAAAAACATCACCGAGTACTCTCTCGTGCGCGTTCCGCGTGAGGCGGAAAGACTTCAGGCCGAATTCAGCATCAGCGAAGCCCCCAAGACGACATTGACCGCGGAGATCGCGTCCCCCGAAGCGGGACCGATGCAGCAGGTGGCGAAAGAGCGACGTCCTCTGATGACGGCGCTCAGCTTCGTCGGCAGCATCGCGGCCTTCCTCCTCTTGGCGTTCTGAGAAGGAGAGGGGAGCAAGCGATGCGTGACTGGAAAATCCGCTCCCAAATTCAAGGCGACGTCGTTTTTTTCCGCTATCTTCAGCAGGAAGTCGAAACGACCTTCGAAGAAGTCTTCGTGTGGGATCTCGATAAAACTTATCTCGACACCAGCTGGGGCTCGCTGAAAGAACTCTGGCGCACGGCTCTCGAAAAAGCGTTTCAGAAGAGAAACGTTCCCGGAACCGGTTCTCTCGTGCGTGCACTAAAAGGAAGCTGGGAAGAAGCCGGCGGCTCGCGCCCTTTTCCCATATATTTCATCACCGCTTCGCCGCCTCAAATCGAAGGGCGTATTCGCGAAAAACTCGATCTCGACGAAATTCTTCCGCTCGGCGCCTTCTTTAAGGACAACCTCAAGAATCTGAAGCCTTCAAGACTCTGGAGACTCACGGCCCAAGTTGGCTTTAAGATTCAGGCTCTCTTGCAGCTTCGCTTGCGACTCAAAGACAATGTCAGGCAAGTTTTGTGGGGCGATGACAGCGAATCCGACGCCATCATCTACTCCCTTTACTCTGACATTTGCGCGCGTCGCTGGAGCGAAAAAGAGTTACAGAAGATCTTGCGCGAACTCCATGTCGTGGGTGAACAGACCGAGACAATCCTCGATCTCCAGGACCGAATTCCACCC
>SXSP01000543.1 GCA_005792225.1 Bdellovibrionales bacterium
GAGCTTCAGCTCGGGCAAGAGTTGCGTGAAGAAATTTTGACGTCATTCCTTCGGCTCGCGGACCACATGAGAAACAAAGAAGAAACTTGATCATGCTTTGATCATGCCTTGATGTCGGCTCCGACCATTCGATTCCAATACGGCATCACGTCGATCTGCACATCCATCTTTTTTAAGAGTTGGAAGATGCCACCGAGTTTTCTGTGCAAGAAAAGAATTTTTCGTGGCGGTGGTGAGTATTTGAGACTTTGAGTAAAGCGCTGGCCGACCTCGCGCGAGCGTTTGGCGTAGTCATCATCGCGAAAGCGAAACGGCTGGCGACTCGGATGAAACGGCTCGAGTGAAAGCTGAAGGAGATCGACGAAATTTTCTTTGGCTTCTTCGCTTTCTCGTTCGTCAATTAAACCAAATTCGGTGAACGAACGGACGATCTTCTGTCGATCGAGGGAAGCCAGCGAACGCAAGAGACTCACGTACGACTGACGGAATTCCGGCGGATATCGCAGGGCCGCGCCGAAATCCAGTAGGACGAGCTTCGGCGCTCGCGTCGCCGGGTCCTCTTGGATGAGGAAATTAGCGTAATTGGGATCCGTTTGGACGAAGCCCCATTCAAAAAATTCCTTACAGTAAAGATCAAGGATCATTCGCGCGATCTTTTCGCGGTCGTCTCTCTTGGGGCCGGAGCGAATCCAATCGGTGATGTTGATTCCGTTTTCCCATGTCATGGTCAGAACACGACGTGAGGAATGAGAATCAATGGGTTTCGGAACGATGAAGTCGGGAATGGTCGATATCAGCTCGCCGAAGGCACGCATGTTGGAGCGCTCAAGGTCGTAGTCGGCCTCCTGTAAGAGGACGACTTTTAATTCCTCGAAAAGTTCGGCGAGGTCCATGCGCCGGCCCGTCATCGAAACGAAGCTTTGCGCCATCGAACGTAAGATCCGCAAATCAGAATCGATCGAATCCGCGATCCCGGGATATTGGATTTTGACGGCGACCGCTTGGCCGCGAAGAACCCCGCGATGGACCTGACCGATGCTGGCGCTCGCGGCCGCCGTGGTGGAGAGCGATTCGAACTCGCTGAGCTTCTCCTCGCCGAGTTCGGCTTTGAGAACCTCAAGGAGAATGGACCACTCAACGGGATCTGCTTTACCCTGGAGCTTCGAGAGAATTTCGATCGCCTCGGGCGGAAAGTAATCGCTCGCATCGAGGCTCAAGAGTTGTCCCGCTTTCATCGCGGCACCTTTGAGCTGAGAAAGATTTTCGGCGATCATTTTGGCTTGCTCAATGCGAGTTTTGAGTCGGCCCGATGCGATTTCGTCGATGCCCTTGGAGAGCTTCTCCTTGACCGATTGGGCGAGCTCTTCGCGACCCACCTTGGCTGCGAGACCGAGTAACTGAATGGAGCGAGACGCGATGGATTTCTTCATGGCGATTGCAGACTAGTGCCGTTGGATCGCGAGCGCAAGACGAGCTTCAAGGCTCGACCGATTCTTCATCATCCACGCGACCCGTGAGCGTGAACTCACCCAGGTTTTTATAAACTGGATGCGAGCCCTGCAAGACACTCTCGAATAAAACGATGCTCCCGACTGCGAGATCTTCAAATGAGGTGCGCACGTAAGGCGAGATGAGGTCGGTGGCGGTTCGTGTTTTTCTCAATCGTCCGATCGTCAGGTGGGGAGCGTAGTCTCGATCCTCCTGCGGAAAACCTTGCTCGATCAAAGCTTCACGGAGGCTCTCGTGAAGAGCGTGGAGCGCTCGGCTTCTTCGAACTCCGATCCAAAGAACACGCATGTGTCGTTCGTCGGGAAAAGCTCCCATGCCTTTCAACGATGTCTTTACGGGAGCGAGATTCCGCGCAACCGAACTGAGAAGCTCAACTAAAGCGGGAAGGCGCTCCACCGGAGTTTCGCCGATAAAGTTGAGAGTCACGTGCATGTTCTCATCCGGGATCCAGTAGAACTCCATTTCCTTTTTGTCTGCATTGATGCGCGTGCGCTTGATGGTAGCTTTGAGACTTGCGTTGAGCGTGACCGGAAATCCGATGAACAAGCGCTTCTTCATTTCATTCCTTTAGACTCGATCGCGACATTCACGAGCTTCGGTTGAAGCGTGCGTATGATCTCCCGCGGATCGAGACTGACCAGAAAACCTTTTCCACCGCCATTGATGTAAATCAACGGAAGGTCAAGAATGGTCTCTTGCAAGTAGATCGGCAATTTCTTTCGGAGCCCGAACGGGGAAGTTCCTCCGACTTGATATCCCGAGTGGCGATTCGCGACTTCCGGAGGGCACGGTGAGATCGATTTCACGCCGATCGAACGTGCGAGCTCCTTCAGAGAAACGTTGCGGTCTCCGTGCATGAGCACGACGAGAGGTTCTTTCTGATCCGTCTCCATAACGAGCGTTTTCACCACGATGTGTTCAGGGACCCCGAGCTTCTTTGATGAAACCGCCGTTCCGCCGCGCTCTTCATACTCGTAGAGGTGAGGAGTGAATGAGACATTATTGTCCCGCAGGAAATGAATTGCGGGTGTTACGGGATGCTTCGTCAAGCGAGCGACCTCTCAGTTCGGGGAATGAGTGCATTTTGGCACAATCGCTACGAAATCGTCTAGGCGTCGTCATGTCAGATCACGCTTCAATGCGTACAGTCTGAGTTGTAGCGGCCTTCCGGCAGAAATGACGAATCATCGCCAGCTGGAACCGCACAAGAAGGCACCAAGCGACCCCTTGGTGCCTTCGTCATTTTTGCCTCACCTATTTCGTTTTGGAGATGGGTTCTTGACGCCTTCCTCATGATCGCGCCCCACTTGCACCGCTAAGCTTTCCTAGAACCTGAGGTGCAATTCGCACTCAAACGGTCACTCATGGAGGTCAAACGTATGATGTCTAAACGCGTAAGTCTTTTAGCTCTTCTTCTCGTTCCGGGAATGGCGTTCGCAAACACGGGTTCTTCGAGCGGTTCAACGACCGGATCGGCGAGCGATACAACATACTCAAGCGACGCTGCGATGGATGATGCAAGTGTCTCGGGTACAACTTCTACGATGGAAAGCACGCGCGAGCCTGCTTCCGACAAGAAAACTCAGAAGTCGAAGAAGATGAAAAAAGAAACGAAAACCGAGACTCACACGACAGAGCCCGCGACGGGTGATGCAACGAGCACCGGCACCGGAGCTTCCGGTACGGGAGCGGGAACTGGTTCGGGTGCGGGTACCGGCACGGGCGGAATGTAATTCGAGTTTCTTACCTTGATTTTTGCCTGCGGCGGCTTCGCGCCCCGCGGGCTTTTTGGTAGTCTCAAGTTCATGTCACACCTTTCCTCCATTGTTGTCCTCACGGGTGCCGGAATTTCGGCCGAGTCGGGGATCAAGACTTTTCGCGATCATAATGGTCTCTGGGAAAATCATCGCATTGAAGATGTGGCGTCCATTGATGGCTTCCGGCGCAATCCCGAGTTGGTGCAATCTTTCTACAATGCACGGCGAGCCCAACTGCGGGACGAAAATTTAAAGCCAAATGCCGCGCATCTCGCTCTCGTCGAGCTCGAGCGAGAGTGGAAGGGCGATTTTCTTCTCGTCACCCAAAATGTTGATCATCTTCACGAGCGCGCGGGCTCTCGAGCGCTTCTTCATATGCACGGGGAATTAGCGAAAGTTCGTTGTGGCCAGTCGGGAAGAGTTTTTGACTGGCTCAATGATCTCGATGGAGAAACGAAGTGCGAATGTTGTGCGACCCGCGGAACTCTCAGGCCCCACATCGTTTGGTTTGGCGAGATGCCGCTCGATCTCGATCGCATCTCGGAGCGTCTGGATTCATGCGATCTCTTCATAGCCATCGGGACTAGCGGTCAAGTTTATCCCGCCGCCGGGTTTGTTCATCAGCTTCCTCGAGGATGTCGAAAAATCGAAGTCAACCCTGAACCTTCCATGGTGAGCGGAGCTTTTGACGAGCTGAGAAAGGGGCCCGCGACACGGGAAGTGCCTAAATTGGTGCGAGAGATCCTCAATTCGGGCAAAAAAGACCTTTTTTGAGTGTCCGACTTCGGGTAGGTTTGGTCCAACACCCAATAAGGAGATACGTTTCATGGCTCGCAAGAAAAAAGTTTCGCGCAAGACGAACCCCGCTGCCCGTCACAACAAAAAGCGTCTCGCGAAAAAGAAAAAGATGATCAAGCGCAATAATCCGCGCACTCGCAAGTAATCATCTTTCGAATGGAGGCTCTCACTCGGGAGCCTCGTCCAGTGCCGACGGAATCGGCTCACGATCCAAACCGTAGTCTTTGTTCACTTCATATACCAAGTCTTTGAACCAACTCGGTGCCCCCGGCGATAAATGCACCTTCACGATGAGTGAATCGATCTGCGCCTGAGTGAGTTGGATCTTTCGCGGACCCTCCGCTTGGTCGCCGCGCATATCGTGGACCACCACTCGACCTTCTCTCTCGTGCTCAAACGATTTTCGTTTAAAAAAATATGCGAGTTTGTAGCAGTCCTGTTCCAAGATCTCGCTTTTGAAGTCGATGTAATTGATCGAGCCGCAGAATTGCGCAAGGCCCCTCTGCTGCTCACGGTTTGCCCGAGGGAGTAAGGCTCTCAATCGCCCGTAGGTCGATTCGATCGCCACTCCGTAGGATGCTCCGGTGTAGATCCTCCACATTGCATCCGATTCGAATTCGTTTTCGGTCCAACAGCTCACATAAGTCCGCTCTCTCAGCTTGTCGAATGATTGCACGAGACTCTCGTACTGATCCTGCCCGTACTTTTCGAGTAACGACTTTTTCTGTGCGCGGGCAATGTCGCCTTCGTACTTGTCCCAAAACTCGGTTGCCGGCGCGAGGTGAAGCTGACGAGTTTTTAGAAGCGCCAAGTATTTAGCGAGATCTAGATACTTCCAAATGATGGTTTCTTCGGCTGGCTCTCGCAGGTCGAATCGTGAGTGTTCATTCATCTGCTCATCTATAACCAAACGTCTTCCGCCCAGTCTTTTAGAGCGCTTTGAATTCTCGTGAGATTGCGGTAAGGAAAATTTGAAGAGGAAGGGGAGAAGCCGTGGAACTGGCCCAGGATCAAATTCGCGACGCGGTCATTTCAAGCCTCGACAGCCGCACCAAGCCCGGCCACTTTACGGTGCGCAGGCTTTCTAACAGTGAGCGCGTTTTAGCGGGTCTTAAGTGGTGGGGAATCTCCTGGGCAATCGCGCTCGCGTTCGTTCCGTTTCCTGGTTTTCACTTCGTGTTGCCGCCGCTCTTTTTAGCATTAGGACCGGTCGCGTTTATCGTGGGCTTTCGGGCGAGACTCCGTATTGAAAACGGACGATCCAACTGCCCCAACTGCGGCGCCGTCGTTGAGTTCTCTCGCAACAGGTATCGCGAGAGATTCAAAGATCGATGCCCGACTTGCCTCCACGAAATCTACGTGGCCTTCGAGTCCGTTCATTAGGCCGTTCGTCAGAAATAGAAGCGGGCGCCGATCCCGAGTTGAATGAAGCTGTTCGTGCCAGGGAGAATCGTAAGACCCGGGGCGATCTCTGCGAAAACGCCGATCGGTGCGGTCACGGCTCTCCACTCGGCTCCGAGCGGAATCCGAAGGCCAAAGGCCAGGTCGGTTGAGTCCGAATCAGAGAAATATCTTTCGCGCCGTGATTCACGGCGAGGCAAATCCGAAATCACGAGAACACCACCCAAGCCGATGTACGGGGTGGTCTGCGCAAAGAAAGAATTCGCGCGACCGAAAGCGCCTTGAAACTGGTAGAGGCCGTCGATGTACAAAAGGGTCCACCGACTGTAGAAGAACGAAATTCCCCCGTCGATCGCGCGCACCTTATCTAAGTTGTAGCGCGCCGTGATTGCACTCGGCTCACCGAGAATGATCCCGAGTCCGAAAGGTCCTCCGCTTCCCCATGAGTTCCGTTGAGCGTGAGCCATCGAAGTCGTAAGAGTCGTCAAAAGAGCGGCGAGTACGAGAAGTGAGCGCAAGACTGAACCTCCTGATGATGAACCCAGTATGACGACGGCTCCGAGCAAAGATCAAGCACGAGAGCCGAGATCGACCCCGCCTTTTTCCTAGAGCTCAACTTCGGGTGTGGGTCCCAGCGGGGGCTTTCGGTGGGGAATTTCACGTTCGAAGCCTTCGCTTCCGAGATCGTGGGAGAGGATCGTTGGATTTCCCTCCTGCCGAGTTTGGGGCTCGTTCGTTGAGGGGCCTTCTCCTACCTGGAGGGCGTATTCGCTGGTCCCGCTGCCTGTAACCACTTCATTTTCGTTCGGGGAGTTCATCCATTTCCTCCTGTCGACCCATTCTCTTAGGATCCGGAGTCCCATTCATTTCGATTTGGCGAAAAATCTGTGGGGGTATGCACGTAAATACGGGTGGTTCTCGGCCCCGGAAGCTGCCGTTTCCCGTCACTCCCTTTGAATGGATTGCCTTGGCGTCCAACGGTTTAGGGGGTGAGGCGCCCGCCATTTTCAGCTGATCAGGGGCACGAGGGTTGCCTCTAGGTGGACCGAATATAGGTGGAAGCCCGGCTTAAGGGCGAACGAATTAACACGAGGTAAAGATAATGACTGCAGGTATTGTTGAAGCATTCCGTGAAGGCGGCATCTGGATGTTGTTCATCATGGGCGCGCAAATCGTATCGCTCGCGATCATCGCGGAGCGCGTTTTCGCACTCTACATCCAACGTAAGCCGAACCAAAAAGACATGGTCGCTCTGTTCGAAAAGGACATTAAGAGCGGTCAACTCGATCGCGTGATCACTCAAGCTCGTAACTTGGGCACGACGAACCCGATCGCGGTCGTGGCTCAGGCCGGAGCGCAAGCCGCTCAGGACATGGGTGGAAAAGAAGAGATCCAACTTAAAATCGACGAAGTGCTGATCGAAGAGCAGTCGCGCTTAGAAAAGCGCACGGGCTTCCTCGCGATGCTCGGTAACGTCGGAACACTTCTCGGTCTTCTCGGTACGATCGTGGGTCTGATCCGCGCCTTCTCTTCCGTCGGCGCCGCGAGCCCGGTCGAAAAAGCCGCTCTCTTGTCCGCGGGTGTTTCGGAAGCGATGTACGCAACCGCTTACGGTTTGATCATGGCTCTTCCGGCCCTCGTTATGTACTCGGTTCTTCAGAACCGCGCGACGGAGCTCTCGGAAGATCTCTCGAAAGCATCGCTCAAAATCTACATCTGGCTCGGTTTCAACTACGAGAGCGTTTCTCCCTCGAAGAAAAAAGTGAACTAAGTCGGACTTCGAACCTGTTAGGGGTACGCCATGAGCGCTGGTAACGGAAAAAAAGAGATGAACTTCGAGCTCGATCTTCTACCGGTCATCTCGATGATGTCGGTCTGCATTTGCTTCCTTCTGCTCACGGCAGTGTGGACGCAAATCGGTTCGGTGAACATCGAGCAGGGCCTCGGCCAAGAGTCGAGCCGCCAAGACCAGAAAGCGGCTTCGCTTTGGGTCACGATGAAATCGAACGGCGAAGTGAAGTTCAAGATGATGGATAGCCCGGAGACGCCGGCTTCCTACCAAGAGAAGACTTTCGTTCTCGGAACAGCTGGGTCGGGATGGCCCGCGCTCGAGAAGCACGCTTCAGAAATCAAGCGTGCTCTCCCGAGCTTGAAAACGGCCCTCATCATGCCCGACGCGCGCGTTAACTACGGCGATGTCATCCGCATGATGGACCGTCTGAAGATTCTCGAAGTCAGTGAAATCGGTATCGCGCCACTTTGATA
>SXSP01000544.1 GCA_005792225.1 Bdellovibrionales bacterium
GCAGGCAAAAGATCTCGCGCAGTGGTTGCTCGATGAGGGTTACAAGGTTTTCGCGACTCCGGGTCAAGCTTTGATTCCCAAATGCCAAAAGGTTCAGCCGCGCAACCTCGACGCGATCGACTGGGTCATCGCTCTCGGAGGCGACGGAACGTACCTGCGCGCGGTTCGCATGCTCGAGGGCCGGCAAACTCCTATTCTCGGCGTGAACATGGGTTCACTCGGGTTTCTAACGGAAACCCGGCAGCAAGATCTCTACAAAGCGGTAACGCTGACTCTTCAGGGGAAGATGGAATTTCGACCGCGTTCGATGCTCTTCATCGAAGTCCGTCGTGGCGATAAGATCATGAGCCGCCACGTGGCCCTCAACGATGCGGTTCTCGAACGGGGCTCCAACACGCATCTGATCAACATCGAGATCTCGAGCCAAAAACATCTCGTGGGCGCGGTGAAGGCCGATGCGTTGATCGTCGCGAGCCCCACGGGTTCGACGGCGTACAATCTCGCGGCGGGTGGCCCCATCCTCCATCCCGAGGTGAATGCCGTCGTCGTCACTCCTGTTTGCCCGCACGCGCTGACGAGTCGTCCTTTAATTTTTCCGGATGACCAAGAGCTCTCGTTTCGCGTGCTGACCAAGGATAAAAAGGCGATCCTCACCGTCGACGGCGTCAACTGCGGCGAAATTACCGTCATGGACGAAGTCACAATCGTGCGAAATCGCATCGATCACTTTGTGATTCGTAAACCGTCTGCGAACTACTTTAACCTTCTCAGAGAAAAGCTTTCGTTTGGCGAAAGGGACTAAATGCTTCTTGAACTGAAAGTGTCGAATTTCGCGATCATCGATAACGTGCACATCGCGTTTCGCCAGGGTCTCAACATCATGAGTGGCGAAACCGGTGCGGGTAAATCGATTCTCTTGAAGAGCCTGGGGCTCCTCATGGGAGAGAAAGCCAACGCCGACACGGTTCGCACGGGCTCGGAATCAGCGGTGATCGAGGGATCGTTCGATCTCGCCACCCGCCCCGATATTCGTGAGCGCCTCAACGAAATGGGGATCGACACGCCCGACGATCAGATGGTCGTGCGCAGAATCGTCTCCTCAACGAATAAAAACCGCGTCTACATCAATGGCTCGTTGAGCACCCTCGGGGGACTCCGTGACGTGGTCGCACCTCTGGTAGAAGTTGCGGGTCGCGCCGTGCCTTTGATCGAGATGACGGGACAGCACGAAAACCGAAATCTTCTCTCACGCGCCTACCACCTCGATCTTCTCGATCAATACGGCGGAGTTTGGAAGAAACGCACGGAATTCTCTGAAGGATACCGCCGCGCCCAGGAACTTCGCGACGAGATCGAAGAGATCCGCCACGAGAGCCGCACGCGCGCCCAGCGCCTGGATTTTCTGATCTATCAGCGAGACGAGATCAAAGCGCTCAACCTACGCCCCGGCGAAGAAGAAGAAATTGAAAACGAAACTCGCAGGCTTAAATTTTCGGCGAAACTGAACGATTTCACCCAGCAAGCCGAAAATCTTCTCTACAACGACGACGATTCGGTCACGAGTCGACTTCATTACTTGCTTCAGCGGGCGGCGGAACTCAAGAACATGGACCCCGAGCTTCTGACTCGCCTGGAGCCGTTGAGTCAGGCAAAGACGCTCATCAATGAAGTGAGTTATGATCTTCGGGATTACGTTAAGAGTCTCGAAGCCGATCCTTCGCGGCTTGATGAGCTTCAGGGCCGGCTCTCTTCGCTCCGTCAGCTTCAGAAGAAATACGGTTCGACCGCGGTCGAGATCCTGGAAGCGCTCGAGCAAATCGAAAAAGAGATTCACCAACTCGAACACTCCGACGAACTCCTCTCCGAGAAGGAGTCTCAGCTCGCGAAACTCGAAAAAGATTTGCTCGTGATCGCCAAGGATATGCACACCCGTCGCACGAACGCCGCAAAACTTTTAGAAAACGGCGTGAACGCTGAACTCAAGGATTTAAACATGAAGGGCGTGACCGTCCTCGTCGGCGTCGAGTGGATGGAAGATCTCGGAGCCACCGGCCAGAGCGTGGTCGAATTCATGACCCAAAGTTCAAAGGCCGACTCGCCCCGCCCGCTCGCCAAGTTCGCGAGCGGCGGCGAGCTCAGCCGAATTCTTCTCTCTATTAAACAAGTAGTGGGTGCGGGTCAGTTCCCGCGCACGTATCTCTTCGACGAGGTGGATGCCGGGGTGAGCGGCCCGACGGCGGAAAAAGTCGGTCGCAAACTCAAGCGCATGGCCGATGGGCAGCAAGTCGTTTGCGTCACTCACCTTCCGCAGGTTGCCTCCTTCGGGGACGCGCACTTCTTCATCCAAAAGGGCGGATCGAAAAAAGCCGTCCAAACAGAAGTTGTTGAGCTCAGAAAGGACGACCGTGTTCAAGAAATCGCGCGTCTTATCTCGGGGGAGAAAATCAGCAAGACAAGCCTCGCGCATGCTGAGCAACTCCTCGCGGAAAGCCAGTCGGCTCGCTAGTCCACTCTCGAGAACACGGGCTCCTAAACTCGGAGCCCAATTCTTCAGCTTTTCTCCCATTGGTCATTTTTGGACAGATGCTCATCAGATTTGCAAACACGCGCACCGCGGAATTTCAGCGCTGCGAAAATATTTTTGACTAATCTCGCTACGAATTTTTCTCGTTCACTTCTAATTTCATTTTAAGGAGTTGGCGCTTTGCAATGCAGGCGCGATTTTCCCGAGAATCTCCTTGCATCAACTTTAAGGTCTTGTAAGTTTGATTCATTCAAGTCACAGACGTTGTAAGGAAACGAACCCCACAGCTGCTCATGATATCCACAACGACCGTTGCTCCGCGGAAAGATTCCGGAGCTAAACACATTTTGGAGACATCTTCTCAGCCGCCCCGGAGGCGCGCTCAGGAGCGGCGGTTTGAGCAAGGGCTCTACGCCTTCCATCGTGGTGATTACGCGACGTCGCTTAAGGAGTTCACGAAAGCTTCGGACATTTCCAGTCGTCTCGGTGACCGCGAGAAGTTCGTCGAGAGCAGCACGTACATCTTGCGTATCCTCGCGGAACGCGAAGAATTCGCGCGCATCGATCAAATCGAAAAACGGGTGATCGAAATTCTCTCGGGCGGCAATCTTTCTCCGACTCTTAAGTCGCGCGCGCTCTACGTTCTCGGAATCTGCAATTGCTACAATGACACTCGTCACGAACAAGCGATGCGGAAATTTCGTGAATCGATCGACATGGCGATCTTGAGCGATGATAAGTCGACACTCGCGTCTCCTCTGTACGGGATTGCGACCGTTCACTACGCGCTCCAAAATTATCAAGATGCTCTAAAAGAACTCGATCGCCTGAACGTTCTTCTCAGCTGCTTGCGCTTACCCGATCTTGAATCCGCGGCGCACCTTCTACGCGCGATGGTTTACCGAAATCAGGGGCGTTTCGACGAGGCACTCGCATCCGCGTGGGCCGCGTTCGAGAGCCTCAAGCACAATCCGCATCTCGTCTTGTATCTGCACACGCTCACGGCCCTCGGCACGATTTATCGTTTTAAAGGCGATCATTCTTCGGCGCGCCTGTATCTCGATCTCGCGGATCGCTCGCTCAAACGCGAAGAGTTTCCGCGAATCGCGAGGTTGATCGACGAAGCCTTCGAGAGCCTTGGTACCCCCCGGTTGGAAGAAGCCGATCTCGTCTTCGACTCCCGTACCGGGGTGCTCGTCGCCCGCGGAAAAGGCGAGATTCGTTTCGAGGGACAGTTCATCCTGCGTGACCTCTTGAGGGTCTTCCTTGAACAGCCCGGCCGCATCTTCACCAAGGAAGATCTCGTACGCCTCGTTTGGCGCGAGAGTTACGACCCGAAAATTCATGACAACAAAATTTATGTAACAATCAAGCGTCTTCGCAAGCTCCTCGAGCCGGAAACCGACAAATCGGATTACATCTTGAGAGCCAAGAACGGATACTTCTTGAACCCGAAGACGCGCGTTCAAGTGAATGACCCTTTGAGTTCCACGAGTTCCACGGAGAAAAAGAAATGATCGACACCGTACGCTCCCAAATTCGCCTCAGCCGCCGCGCTCTTCAAGCGAGCCTGGGAGTCGCGCTTGCAGTTCTGCCCGTCATGATTTCCGGTGCGATCCTCACCGACAGCGTTAAGGCTTGGGCTTGCAAAGATTGCCCGTTCCCCCTTCGCGTGGGTGAAAACAAGTGGCTCATGCCGAATGGCCAGGTCGAAGTCGAAATCTACGAGGAAGACCACAACTCCGAGCAAATGCACGTCGCCGTCTATTTGCGGGATGCGAAGACTCACGAACCCTTGGCGACCGGCCACACTTTGCGTCTCAAGACCCGCAGCACGTTCTTCATCGAGCTCGAGGATCGCGGCGGCACCGCGGTTCGCGGCGAAATCCGCTGGGTCAACCGCCGTGCCGAACTCATTCAGGCGAAATTCTCGTGCATTCGCGCGTGCACGATCGCTCGTTTTTTTGAATAAGCTCAGACGCTGAAGAAATCTAAACAAATCGCATTGAGCTGCTCTTCGGGCGAAGCCTTGATGCGCTCAACGAAATTTTCGGTCGTCTTTGCCAGAAGATCACGAAGGGCGACCGCATCCTCCGCGCTGATCGAAAAGACGGCCGAGAAGTGAAAGTCACTGCTCCGTCTCAGGGTTGCCGAATCAAGCGCGCGATCGCGCCAATTGCGATGATTCGCGATCACGAAGGGAGAAGATTTCGGCACGAACATCTGCTTTTTGGTAGGTACGAAACCGTTTTTACTTTTCGCAATCAGCTGACGATCAAGGAGAAAGTGTAAGACCTCCTGAATTCGGCGCTCTGGTACTTGCAACAAATCCACGAGCCCACTCAGTGTTCGACGCTCGGGAATCGTCACCGCCATGTGAATCGCGCTGTACAGATAATGGCTGTAGTAGATCGCCTTATCTTCTTCGCTCAATTCCTCCGCAATCTTGACCCGGTTTTTGACTTCAGCAAACTTCGCACGTTTCTCTTCAAGTAGGCGCTTTAAAAATTGTTTAGCGATCGGATTCGCACATCGTTCGAA
>SXSP01000545.1 GCA_005792225.1 Bdellovibrionales bacterium
CAACGTTGGCGAGAGCGGCCAAGACAAAATGCTCCGTCGAGATGTACTCGTCGTCCCACTTGGTGGCCTCTTTTTCGGCCCCTTCGAAAACCTTGACCAGGCGAGGGCTGGCGACGACCCGCTTTGAGGCTCCAGAGACTTGCGGCATGCGACCGAGAGCCTGCTCGACGTCACGGATGAGCCCTGTGAGATCGCCTCCGGCCTGCTGGACGAGACTCGGAACGATTCCGTCAGCTTGAGTCAGCAGCTGGTAAAAAAGGTGCTCGGGCTCCACTGCCGAATGATTACGGTCTTCGGCCATTTTAGCGGCGGCTTGCATCGCTTCTTGGCTTTTGACTGTCATTTTTTCGATGTCGCTCATGGTTTATCCTCAGGGTCGTTTACATTGACTCCTACAGACTCTAAGATGAGGCCCCCCGAGGACTTGTCAATGAACGAACGTACAGAAAATGTGAAGCCCACTCAGCCCCTGGATAATAAGCCACGGAAGCCGCCGCGCGCTCCGGTGCCGGGCGTCTCAGATCCGAGGGTGAAACGTGCAAAACGCGTCGGCCTTCCGAGGCGGAGCATCCGTTTGGATGCCGTTCATCCGGAGGACTTCCGGAAGTTCGAAACCCGGTTTTTCTGCGACGACTGCTCACACTACAGCTCAACCCAGAAGATGTGCACGATCGGCTACGTCGCCCAACACACGCGCGAAGCCCAGATGAAAATCTATAACCTGACGGGCAAAATCGCGTTTTGCCGATTCATCGAGATTGACTGATGATTCTTGACGCCTGGGCGATAGGACTTCTCGTTCTCGTCTTGGCTCTCATCGGAGTCGGCGTTTGGCTTTATCTCAAGGCCAAGCGGGCTCTTCCTCACGCGCAGGCGATCGAGACGGTCGACGTTTTGATTCCGGATTCGCGGTTCGTTGAATTCGACGGAACACGAATTCACTACGTTCAAGCGGGTGATGGTCCCGATATCGTCTTGCTCCACGGAATTGGCGCATCTGTTTTTGTTTGGCGTTTTCTTTTTCCGCTTCTTCAAACTCGCTTTCGAGTGACCGCATTTGATATTCCCGGATTTGGTCAGAGCTCGAAGGACGCACGACGAGATTACGGGCTCGATGCCCAGTCGCAGGTTTTAGCGCGTGCGATGACGGAGATCGGAATCGATAAACCAATTTTGGTGGGGAGTTCGATGGGAGGAGCGATCTCGCTTTGGATGTCGAAGCTCTTCCCGGAAAGATTTCCGAGAGTCATTGCGCTCGCACCCGCGACGGAGAGTTCAATGATTCCCGCCCACGTTCGGCACTTCGCGCTCGCGACGCCTCTCTTGCGCCGGGCGCTCAATCGCAGAACGATGAAACAGCTCGTGAGCCGAGTCGTCGCACGCCAATCGCTCGTCACGGATGATGTCGTAGAGGCTTACTTAAAACCTTTCATGAACGATCAGGGATTGGGCGTGCGAGCGTTTTGGTCGGCGACATCTCTCTTGGCCGATCGTAGGCTCCCGAGTGCGCTCGCAGGCATCGGCACGAGAGTTCTGATCATTCACGGAACGCGCGATTTGATGGTGAGCCGGCGCAGTATTCACCGGCTCGTGGGACTACTTCCTAATGCGACTCTTCTGATTCACGCGGATGGAGGTCACCACATCATGGAAGACGAGCCCGCGTGGACCGCGCGAACCCTACTTGAATTCATTAAGTCGACTCAGTGAACGATCGATCGAATCCAGTCAATGACCGTATCGACTCGCGTGACGTACGCGTTGGCGGCGCAGATCGGAAGGGCTTCGGGTCCGAGCTCGAACTCCCGAACCGTCGCTCCATTGACCGCGACCAGGACGGGTGATTGACCGTCCTGAAGCAAATGAACAGGACCGCCGGAATCACCTAAACAGATGCCGCCCCCAGGTTGATTGACGAGGAGCCGGTGGTAGCTGAGTTGAATTCCGAGGAAGGGGTCGCGCTCGGGCTTTGCAACGCGAAACTCTTTTTGCGCCAATTGAATAGGCTCCCACCTCGCCTGCCCCGACGGAGGCGGGACCATCGGCAGTATTTTAGCGCGTGCGTTCTGGAGGCCGTAGCCGAGGGAAATGATGCGCGCTCCAGGATCGATTGTAAACTCTCGGTCAGGGAGTTTTGCAGGTTCAAAACCCTCAGGGATATCGCCGGTGAGCTCTAAAATCGCGACGTCATCACTGAGATCATCGACCTTCGCGTAGTTGGGGTGCTTCAGAATACGCGCGATTCCGCGACCGGGAACGACAACTTCACCTTTGAGGACGGGCGTGAGGTCTGTCGTGAATGCAATTCGGTAGGCGGAAGGCTCAGCATTCATGCAATGGGCCGCGGTGATCACGTGACGAGGACCGATGATCGCGCCTGCGCATCGATTGAATTCGCCGAAGAGGATCAACACTGAACTCTTTGCGAATGCCGAGTCCTTTGGAGTCGGAGTTCCGTCGACCATGGCGAATGCCGAACTCGCGGCTAGGGCCAGGATGTGGGCGATGATGACATTCGTGATTTTGATGGTCTTTCTCATGGTCTTTCGAAAAGCGAACTTTAGGCCAGCCCAGGGGGGCGTCATTTGCAACTGGACCTCCGGGACGGGAAGAATTTTCGCGATTGTCACCCGCATGGCCGCCTCGGATTTCAGCGAGGTCCCGACAAAAAGAACAAAGCCCTTCATCGCGGAATGATCCCGCCCATCATCCTGATTGCGCTCGTGAGTGAGGCGACTTAACCTTTATAAAGAGCTGGATGAAGAAGGAGAACCGCGCGTGGCAGGACAAAATCGCCGTTCGTTCAAGGGCTGGTTCGTCAGCCCTCGTAAACAAATTCGGTATTCGTTCATCGCGGTTGGCGCCGTCATTCTTTCGCTCGCCGGTATGATGAAGGTCTTAGTCATGAACGTGACGGAGACGATCAGGCTCCTGGAGCAAGGTGGACGAATTGACGCTGCCACTGCTTTGACATTAAAGGATTCAGTCGGTTCCAGCCTTGGTGTTCTCATTGCCTTGGCCGTCGTCTCGGCC
>SXSP01000546.1 GCA_005792225.1 Bdellovibrionales bacterium
GAATCTGACGTCGCCTCAAAAGTTCCGTCAAGCGAGGTCGATTCAAGTGTCGAAAGCGCCACAAACTCAGCGCACTTCGAATTTCACCTCATCGAGGATTTGTCCCGCGGGATTCTTCAGTTGAACACGGAACTTCCCCCGTTGGATCGGCCAAAGAACTTCGTCGTGCGCTCGACCGAGAAGGCGCTCGTTTACAAAAACTTGGTGTCCATCTCTGGGATTTTCAATTTCAATGGGCAGTTTTTGAATCTCCCGTGGAATATCGGGATCCAGTCCCACGAGCATATCTTGGGCCGGGTACCGAATCTTCGTCAGTCGTCTCTGCTTCAGAGGCTCCGCCGGTGGTGTGTATTTTGCGAGTCGTCCCTCACTCCTCGGATGGAGTGCGAGCATCAGAGATCGCCAAATCGGAGCGGCACCGGTGACTCCGCTCACGTTCCACATGGGCTCACCGTTGAAGTTTCCGACCCAAACACCGACCGTGTAGTCTTCTGTCCATCCCAGGCACCAATTGTCGCGCATGTCCTTGCTGGTTCCCGTTTTCACAGCGGCGGGAAAGGGGAGGGTGAGTAATCCATCCATGCCAAAAGTGTAACGACGGTGTTCGGGTGAAGCGAGAATATCGAAAATCCAATCGCGCGTTTGGCTAGAGAAGATTCCCGGATCAGCGGCGAGTTTGCGGTAACCGTGAGTGAGATCCCAAAGAGAAACGTCGACCGTACCGAGTGCGAGGCTCGGTCCGTAAAAATCATCGTCTTGCAAACTCTGAAAACCGAGCGCGTGCAGCTTTTCGAGGACGCGTGGCTCGCCGACCATGCGAAGCGCGCGAACGGCGGGCACGTTCATGCTGGAGCCAAGAGCGTCGCCCACGCTCACCACACCTCTAAAGATGTGGTCGTAATTCTTCGGTTGATACACGCGGCCTTGCGAAACCGTGATATCCGCCGGCGAGTCGTCTAAGAGGGATCCCGGCAGGAGGAGGCGCCAATCAAACGCCGTTGCAAATACAAAAGGTTTAATTGTCGATCCGGCCTGACGCCGCATCTGGATGCCGTCGGTCTGGGGCGCCGAGGCGACACCCGCTCCGGCGTTTGCCGCGTAAGCGAGAACGCGACCCGTCTTGGTTTCGAGCACGAGTGCCGCGGCATCTTGAACGTTTCGGCTTTCGAGGGTGCGGAGTTGTTCTTTTATAACGCTCATCGCGAGTCTCTGAATGCGGGCATCCAAGGAAGTTTTCACGAGGCTCGTTCCGAGTCCTCCCTCGACGAAAACTTTCGAGAATACGGGGACGATTTCGCGTGATCGAGGAAGCCGGTAAGCGCGTGAGAGCACCTCATTTGCGAGGGAACGAACGTGATCGCAACTCTCACCCTGCAGGATGCGGCAGGCGCGATCCGAGACGACGTCGGGAGCCGCATTCGGCGCGCGCAACAGCGCCGCGAGGATTGCCGACTCGTCTTTCGTGAGGCCTGACGGTGATTTCGCAAAATATCCTAGGCTCGCCGCGCGCAAACCCACGAGCTCACCCCGAAACGGAACGAGGTTTATATACGTTTCGAGAATTTGTTCCTTGGTCCAATGTGTTTCGAGCTTCAGAGCCGAAAGTATTTGGGATGATTTTTCTATTAAGCCCCGGCGAGAGGATTCACGTTTCTTGGTCAAGCCCACAACCTGCATCGTGATCGTGCTCGCACCTCGGTGGCTTCCGTGAGCGAGGCGATCGAAGAGGGCTTTGCCGATCGCGAGCGGATCGACTCCGAAATGAGAGTAGAAGCGGCGATCCTCGGTGGAGATCAAGAGATTCTGAAAGGCGGGGGACACTTCGGCCCATGGAATCCACTCGAGGCTTCGGCGCTCTTTTCTCGTTCTCAGCGATTCGAGCGGCTCGCCTCCGCGGTCGACGAGCCAACTGTCGGATGGTTGATTTGTCCTCCTCACCTGATCGAAATCGAACGTCGGAATCCAGATGTAAATCAGGATTCCGAGGCTTAGAGGTAAAAGCGCGAGACTGCGGGTTTTAAGGCGCAACTTTCCAATTCGCATTCGGAGCCTCACCAAAATTTTCAGGAGCATAGAGCGCTTCCGCGCGAGTCGGAGGAAGTTTGAATTCTCCGGCCGAGTTCAAGCGTACACGGTAACTGACGCGGTAAGATCCGCGCGGTAAGTAGGCCGCATAGGAAATGAAGTGAGCGTGCGATTTCTCCTCGTATTCCGTCGGCCATTCTTGAACTTCTCCTGGGGGAGCGTTTCGCTTTGGTGCTCGGTCTAAGAGCGCTGACGAACCATCGAGTCCAGTTCCGAGGTGCGATGCACCCGCAGGAATCGGATCACGCACGACAACCCAGGCTTGGTCGGCCTTCGCGGTCACGGTGAGTTCGACATTCGCGACGTCGCCCACACTCCAGATACCACTCTTTGCTTGAACCACGGGTGAGATCTTGCGCGTCACTTTGTAGCCGAAATCGAGCGGTGCTTTCAAGGGAATCGCCGACAGAGTCTCAAAGTGAATCCATGGCTTGCCCGTTCCTTCTTGACGGAATTGAACGGGAGTCTTCGTTTTCATGGAACTCGCGGGCCACGGCAGAATCTTTTGTTCTCCGTTTACATTCGCCTTCCAATCCACCTTCGCGCTTCCCTCACCGGCGATGAATCTCGTTTCGCCCGTGACCTTCTCGTTTTCGAATTTCGCGCTAAATTTTTTCAAGCGAGTTACGCCCCAGGCATTCGCCATCGTCGTATCCCAGTGGCCGAGTCGCAGCCGTGCCACGAGACCCCGGGCCATTCGGCCCACATCATCGCGCCAAGATGGTTCATCGAGTGCGATGGCGAAAACGCTCATGGCCTCCTGATCGCGTGAGGAGAAGAGGCGCCACTGCGCCTCCCAATCAAGATCACCTTGAAGGTTCATGAGGGAGCCCTGGAAGTTCAGGCGCGAGCGGAGGATCGTCGCGGATTGTTTCAGCTGCTCCTCCCGCTTTGCGAGCGTGGTCTCACGTTTCAGAAGATTGTGCCAGGCCGCTAAGGTTTCCGTTTTCCAAAGGTTGGGCGTGACGTTCAGAGACGAAACCATCGCCGGCTGAAACGCCTTGTATCTGGAAAGGGCCTCCATCGCGAGCAGACGCGCCTCGGTCTCGTAGGGATCACGAACGAGATCGTCCCACCAATTGCGACAAGAATTTTGTCCTTGAGTATACGCGGTCAACCCGGAGATGAGCTGGGTCCTCGTCGCTTGCGGGATTTCGACTCCATTCTCTTGAAGAATAAGCATCACGTAACGGGTCAATTGCGGAGACCCGCAGATGGACGAAGGGAAAAACTTAAGGAGCCCCTGGTTATCGAGATAACCGGGCAGGGCTTCAACGAGTTTTTCGATACCTTCCTTGTCTTCGAGCGCAATCGCTTTCGACACCTTTTGTTCGAGACATGAGTACATGTACTCACTCATATAAGACTTCACACCCGCGAGTCCCGAAACGAGAGAGGTTCTCGCCGCGACTCGCAGACCCCCGCGCCCAACGATTGCGTCACCGGGTTGCTGCACCGGAATCTGGTGAGGTTTGTCGAGCTGAAAGAGTGTCGCCTGCTGGACCCGCTCAGGAACCGAAGCTTCGACGCGTACGTTTGCCGAGAGAGAATCCGTCGCGCCACTCGCCGAGTCTCTGGTTATGTCTTTGGCCGTCAAACGAAACTGAATTTTTTGAATGCCGGGAGGTATGGTGAGCGGAAGATCCAGCGTGCGCGCTTCGCTCGGTTTTAAATCGAGGGTCGGAAGCTTCGGAAGGCCAGGAATTTCCGCGGCCGTGGCTTCGAGTGCAACCTTCATTGGGCGTGCGGTCGTATTACGAACGGTGAAGGAGTTTTTGATCTGATCTCCTTCGCGCGTCAGCGGCGCGAAGCCGGAGTAGATGATGAGGTCTTTTGTTGATTCGACGGTGGTGCTGCCGCTCCCGAAGTGTTGATCTCCCGCTTGGGCTACCGCCACAAATCGGAAACTCGTCATCGAGTCGTTCAACGGAATCGTCACTTTCGCTTCGCCTTTAGAGTCGAGCTTCACCCGTGGTTGCCAGAAGAGAACGGGTTCAAAGAGTTCACGATTCTCTTGCCCGGCACTTCCGCCTCCGCCGCCGGGGGGGTTTGCCTTTGAACCGAAGTGCCTCTTCCCGATGACCTGGTTTTGGCCCGAGCTCGTACCGACGGCGAGGCTACGATTTCCCATCATGGATTTCAGCAAATCCCAACTCGTATTTTCCTTGAGCCTCATGAGTGCTTCATCGACGGCGGCAAGCGCGACCTCCGCTCCCGCTGGAAGAGAGGCGCCGGTCGCCGCTTTTACCTGAATGGTGACCTGAGCTTTTTCGCGCGCGGTGTATTTGGCCTTGTCGCTCTTCACACCCACGAGAAGCTCGTGCTCTTTCCAACCAACTTTGATGTCGGCGAGTCCCATCTTCATCGCGGGTCGACCGAGATCCACGAGCGCCGTCGGCTTGGGTTCGCCGACGCGACCGCGTACCAGAACGGCGGAAACGAAGACGTTCGGAGCGTAATGACCCTTGATCGGGATCTCGACGATCGGCTGATCCCGGCGAACTTGCGTGACGAACGAGTCCAATACGCCTTCTCGTTCGACGGTCACGAGGACTGTCGCAGTCGGGTAGGGCGTTCGAATAACGAATGACGCCTTTTCTCCGGGCTCAAACCGATTTCGTGTGGGAATGAGGTCAATGCGATCGCTATCACTCGGAACCCACCAGCTATCCGATCCCGCTTCAAAAACGCTGACTCCGACCGATGCATACGTCATGCGCCCTTTCTCATCGGTCGTTCGCGCCTGGAGCGTGAGACTTCCCGGCGGCAGGCTCGAAGGTTCACACGTAAAGCGCCCGTCCTTATCACTCATCCCTTCGCAGACTTTTCCGAGAGCGGTCGTTTCGTTTTTCGAGTCGTAGGAGTAGAACCCGCCGACGAGACGCTTTCGATGGGTGATGTAATTGGTGCGAAACGCTTCGACGATGAACGGTCGGCCCGGGCGAGCTTTACCATCGATGCTCGTAACAACGCCGGAGACTTTGACCTTTCCTGGCTGCGAGTACCAACTCTCGGAGCGAAGGCCCACGATGAATTCGGCGGGAAACAGGGGAACTTGCGCCGCAGCTGATTTTGTTTCGCCGTTCGGATCTGTGTACTCCATC
>SXSP01000056.1 GCA_005792225.1 Bdellovibrionales bacterium
AAAGCCCAAGCCTTGAGTGGTGCCGCCTCGGTGTTCGTGTTTTTGGATGCGAATCAGAACGGACAATACGAGTCGCCCGAGAAGCCGCTTTCGAAAGTGGAAATCAAAGTCAACCAGCAGAATACGGGTGTGGAAACCGACGAAAAAGGAATCGCGTTCATCGGCGGGTTGACACCCTATGAAGCCGCCGACGTCACGATTTCGCTTCGCTCGCTGGAAGATCCGTTTCAGAAGCCGAGTCCGAAAGGCATGCGGTTTCTCCCGCGGCCAGGAAAAGTTGCTGAGATCGTATTGCCCATCATCGTCGCGAGTGAACTGACTGGTTTTGTCAGAACTCGCGATGCGAGTGGAGGTACGAGCGGAAAAACACGCCGAGGACTCACTCTTCAACTTGTCACCCTCGATGGAACGATCGTGAAGCAAGGGCGAACCGAAACCGATGGATATTATCTTCTCGACGATTTGCGAGCCGGCAAATATTTCCTGCGCATCGATCCTGATCAACTGAAAGCTACGAAGCTGAAGAGTGATCCTGATTACTACGAGATTGATATCACGTCTGAAGGTCTCTTCGATAACGTGAAAGACTTTACCGTCCAGGGAAATTAATTCTCCGTCTAGAAGAAGGCGAGTCCATCTCTACCTCCACTCCGTCAGCAGATACTCTTGAATCATCGGAGGTGAGAGATGAAAAAGACATTGACCATGATTCTTGTGGGAGCTGCGCTTTTGTTCCTCGTTCACAGCGAACTCCTCTCGAAGCGCGCCGAAGCTGCGAGCGCCGTCGGTACCGCGAGGCAAGTGGTTATCGCGGCCATCGCCATCTCGAACATCTCAGATTTAAATTTTGGAACGGGAGTTCCGGGCGAGCCGCAAAAGGCCGTCCCCGCGGGAGCCGTCGACACATTGGAGAACGGAAGCTTTCAAGTTTCAGGTCAGCCAAATACGGCTTACACGATCATCCTTCCGTCATCTCCCGTCACGATGGCGACAGGTACGGGCGGCGCCAATGAAAGAATCAGTGTGCATCACTTTCAGTCTTACCCCCAGAGCGGCGCGAACGGCATGCTCGATGGCAATGGAAAACAAACGTTGTTGATTGGCGCAACGCGCGACGCCTTGAAGCCCAACCAAGTGCCGGGCAACTACATGGGGACATACACGATCGCGGTCGTTTACTAAAACTTTTCTGCGGCCGAAGTCTAGATTTGCGCGCCACGAACTCTTAGACATTAACCGTTTTGATTGAGTCTCCGATTCCTTCGTGCAGCTTCGGAATCAAACAAGGAGATCTCATGAAGAAATTTGCATACACATCCATGGTCGGCGCAGCGGCTCTCGGTCTTTTCTCGCAATTCGTATCGGTCCGTTCATTTGCGGCAGACGCGACGGGCACGGCTCGCGCCGTTGTCATTCAAGCACTCGCGATTGCCAACACCACAGACCTCGACTTCGGCTCGGGTGCTCCTGGCGACGCGGCAAAAATCGTTGCCCCGGGTACGGCTGAAACAAGCGAAAACGGTAGCTTCGCGGTCACCGGTCAACCCAACTCTGCTTACACGATCACCCTTCCCTCGACGGCCGTGACACTCACGACAGGCTCTGGAACGGCGACAGAGCAAATCGCGGTCGACACATTCACATCTTTCCCCGCAGCGGGTGCGAACGGTCTTCTCGGCGCCAACGGGTACCAAGACCTCTTCGTCGGTGCGACTCGCGCGGCTCTTCTTCCGAACCAAGCTCCCGGCGAGTACGTTGGCACGTACACAGTCACGGTTGTTTACTAAGACTAAGTCTCTTATCCTAGAGTCTGATGATCTTTGATCAACGCCTGGCCAAAAGCCGGGCGTTGGCTTTTGGCTCGGATGCCACGAGGACGTCGGATGCGGATTTTCTCTGTCGCAGTTTTAAACGTCGCTCTAGCCCTGCTTCCCGCAGTGGTGTTGGCTAAGCACATTCGCATTGAACAAGTTTCGGATCTTGATTTCGGCGTGAGCGTGGCCGGCGATCCACCGAAAACCATTCCGGCTGGGCAAAGCGAATCTCCACAAAACGCAAGCTTCGAAGTGACGGGAAAGAGCAATCAGTCCTACACGATTCTTCTTCCGCCTTTCGCGCTCCTCTCCGCCGGATGGGGACCGTCGAGCCAAATGTATCTTCGTTCTTTTACTTCCTTTCCCGAATGCGGGCAGGGCTTACTCAACCATCGCGGAGAGCAGATGGTTTATGTGGGCGCGACACGAAACGCGCTCTCGTCAAATCAAAGAGCAGGATTGTACTCGGGAACGTTTTTGATCACGGTCGTGTACTGAAGAGGGAGAACTTTCGATGTTCATCAGCAGGCTTTTCACAGTGGTTCTCGTTTTGGCATCGGCGACGTTTGCGCGCGCCGATCTCCAGGTCTTTCCGACGCGCGTTCTTCTCACCGAATCGGAGAAGAGCGGGCAAATCGCCCTCCGGCACAAGGGCGATAAGGCCATGCGATACCGTATCGACGCCGTCTACTACAAAATGAATAAAGACGGCTCGATGGAAAAACTCGCCGATCCGGCAAAGGGGGAGAGAACCGCGATCGATTACTTCCGCTTTTCTCCTCGGCAAGTCACCCTTGAACCTGAGATTGAGCAAGTCGTGCGGATCCTCGTGCGCTTTCCTCCGGAGCTTTCCGAGGGAGAATATTATGCGCACCTCTATTTCGAAGGAATCGACGAGGGCGACGAAAAACAAGTTCCGGTGAAATCAAAAACCGGCGCGCAGATGATGTTGAAGGCGCGAATGGCCGTCGCTGTTCCGATCATCGTGCGCAAGGGAAAGCCCGAACTGAAAGTGGCGCTCGACGGTTTGAAGACCGTGAAGTCGCCGGATGGACATCTCTCGTATACGGTCGAAGTCAACAAGACGGGGGCCGCGAACCTCTACGGAGATTTTGTCGTTCTCCACACCCCCGAGGGTTCCGATAAATCGAACGTCGTTGGGCAAGCGAACGGCGTTTCTTCGTACATTGAAAAACGAGTTGTCACTTACCCACTCAGTGTTTCAACCCTGGACAAAGGGAAGCTCACCGTCGAAGTCCGTGAACCCGTGGCGAGTGGCGGAAAAGTTCTGGCAACCGCGACCACCGATATAAAATGAGACGAAGGTGAGTTTATCGAACTCACCTAGGCTTCGGTCGAGTTATCCTGTGGAAACATCGGGGGATAACTCGTGCGGGCACTCATCTTACTCTTCTTTTGTTCATCGGCCGAAGCGGCATCGAGCGATGGACGCATCATCATGCGAGTTTCGGAGAGAGTTGAGGTCCGAACCTTTAATGGAAACAAGTTTACCGTCCAAGGAACTCCCCACTCCGCGATCACCGTGAACGGCGAAGCCTCGCGCCTCACCGAAGACGGAACGCAAACCATCCAAGACAATCCGACCCAAGTCGAAGTGATCTACTGATCAGTTCGTTAGTTCTTTCTCGCGCTTTCGAGGACTCCCTGAAGGCTTCGTGTAAGCCTTTAGGTATTTGCCCGTGAGGCTCCGGGGGTTCTTCATGATTTCCTCGGGCGAGCCCTGAGCGACGATCTCGCCACCCTTCGCACCGGCCTCGGGACCGATATCGATGATGAAGTCGGAGGCACGAATGACGTCGAGATTGTGCTCGATCAGAATCACGCTTCCGCCGGCATCCACGAGCTTACTCAAAACCTTCATGAGCATCTCAACTTCGCGGAAGTGAAGACCCGTCGTCGGCTCATCGAGGATGTAGAGGGTCGCTTTTTGCTGAGTCGAGATGAACTCGCGCGCGATCTTTAAGCGCTGGCTCTCGCCCCCGCTGAGGGTCGAAGCACTCTGACCCAAGCGAATGTAATCGAGGCCGACCTCCTTTAAGAACGAAAGCGGCTTGCGGATATTCGGATAAGCGACGAAGAAATCCATAGCTTC
>SXSP01000057.1 GCA_005792225.1 Bdellovibrionales bacterium
GGGCCATGCTGGGCGCTGAGCGCGGGGCCGGAATTGAAAGTGAGCTGCTTCCCCTCTCGAAGCCACTCTACTGGCGAAAGAAGTGATCGAAAGTGGATCGCTTTAAGACTCTCTCGCGCAATGATCCTGAGTTTACTTCGTTTCTCGATGGAAGCTTCTCAAGCGATGTTGTCGCTCTTCCCGTGCGTTCGTTAAACGTGGGAACTTCGAGCGAGCAAGTCACTTTTGAAATTGTTCCGACCCGGTCGGTGACGAAGCCCGCAGCCGGCCGCATCGCGTGGCAGATGATTCGGCCCTCATCACTCGTTTTCTCCATCGGTCCGATGGTAACCACTTTGTTCTTCTGCGCTGCCCACGGATTCGAGGTAGATCGTTTCATCGGGGTAACGGCGTTCTTGGGCGTCATTCTTTTTCAGATCGCGATGAACCTCTTCAACGATTACGGCGACCACATGAAGGGTCAAGATCGCCTGCGCCCCAAGGGTGGCAGCCGCGCGATCCAGAAGGGCTGGATTCGCGCCGTCACGGTGAAGCGTCTTGCGTGGTTGGCACTTTTCTTCGCGGCTCTTCTCGGTTTACCGGCCGTGCTTTTTTCTTTGAGTCGCGCGGCGATCATCGCCGTGATCGCGCTTTTTGTTGCGATCGAATTTGCATTTCAGAGGCTCAGACTGAAGTATCGCGGTTGGGCCGAAGTCTTCGCGTGGCTCCTCACGGGTCCGCTCCTCTTCGTGGGATATTCTTGGGCCGTCGCCGATCATGCGACTCTCAGCGAAGTTCTGCTCGGCGGGATCTTCGGCTCCATCGCCCTCATGTATTACCACTCGGCCAACTTCGAGAACATCATGGTCGACGAGCAGGCGGGAGCCCGCACTTGGGCCACGCGTGCTGGTTTCGATGCGAGTAAAAAGTTTTTCTATTTCACCGCGGGCCTCACGCTTGCATTTACCTCAGCCTACTTCGTTTTTGTCGAAAGCGAATGGATCTTCGTCTCGGCTCTTCTGGCCCAAGCGATGTTTCTCATCCCGGTCTGTTTGCGAGTGAAAAACTTAGCTTCGCCCCTTTCGTCCCAACTCACGGGGCTTCGCCTTGAAGCGGTGAGGCTCTGTGCGCTCACGACTTTGGCTCTATCGGGGACTTTTGTTTACATCCTGGTTTCCCGATGAAGGGATTGGGTCTTGAGCGTGAGGAGGGCCGCCTGGTTCTCCGCGACTTCGATGATCCCCGCGTGCTCCCGCTTTCGGTTGATTTTCTCTCGCCCACGCTCCTTCATCGTTTGCGCCACGGCTTGAACAAGTCGCAGCCCATGGCACGAGCGCTGGGTCTTAGAGGGAGCGCCGCGCCCTTCGTGTTTGACGCAACCGCCGGTCTCGGAGTTGACGCTTTCATCATGGCCGCCTACGGCTGCCGGGTGAGGGCGTTCGAACGATCCCCTGAGGTGTTTCAACTTCTCGAAGATGGCTACCAGAGACTGCGCGCTCACGAGGGTGATGAGCGCTTGAGCGAAATCGCTTCGCGCTTGAGCTTCGAACACGGGAACGCCGTCGAAATTTTGCGCGCCCTTCCACCCAGCGATGCGCCGGATATTGTTTACCTCGATCCGATGTACCCGGAAGAGGGACGATCAAAATCCGCTCTCCCGAAAAAAGGAATGCAAATGTTTCGCCGCCTCATCGGCGAAGACCAAGACGTAAACGAACTCCTCGCCGCCGCTCGTGCCGCGGCCCGCGAGAGGGTCGTGGTCAAGCGTCCTCTCTATGCAGCTCAGGGTGACGGTGTCGCGCACTCGTTTGAGGGGAAGACGGCGCGGTTTGATATGTATTTGCGAGGCCGGTGAGAACTCAATCCAAAACGTCGATGCTCGTCTTATGCCGCTCGAGGAGCTGAGTGAGTTCCTCGTAAAGGCTCACGAACTCGACCGGTGATTTGGATCGTTCGTGAAACGCGAAGTAGCGTTTGAGATCCGAGAGGGCACTTTTGAAGTTGCCGATTCTCCGGTGGAGGAGTGCGCGCTCCGCCAACAACTGAAGGTTACTCGGTTGGTAGGAAATCAACGTGTCTTGAATGAACAAGAGATGTTCGGGATCTCCGCTTGCGACCAGACTCTTTTTTAGATCGTGCAGATAGTCGCAGAGATAATTTTCGAACGCGTACGGTTCGAGAACGTTCGCGTGGCAAATTGAAAGCATTTTGAAACGCGTGTGTAAGGTTTCGATCAACTCATCGTCGGTGAGGATGGCACCCGAACGAGTCATGTCGATGTATCGCGGGCGGGGCTTGGAGCTCGTTTTCTCCGTCCATTTAAGGAAGCTCGCGGGTTTTAGATCAACGAATTCCAGGCGCACGCCGATCCGTTCGGCGAGGTAGGCATAGATCAACGAGAGCACCGATCCGGCGCCGAGGCGATCAGCCAAGACGCGGTTGAGGCGAAACGATTCACAGGTTTCGGTGAGACGCGTTGGCTCGGCTGAACACTTGAATCGGTGTGTGTCGAAGAAGAAGCGGTTCAGGACCGAGAGTCTTTCGTGTTCCGATGCGCCTTCAGCCACATGCATCTGCAAATCGTAAGAGAGAAAAACGAGTCGTTTGACGATCCGGTCTTGTGTGGTCGTGGGGTCAAGTTCTTGGCTCACGCGGCTGAACTCACGAATGAGGTTCAGCGTGCCGCCGACGGCGCGGTGGGCGTCGGCGTGAAGGCGGCCTTCGACGGCATCGGTCGCGCCGCTCTGCCAGGGTGTGGGATCGCTCGGAGTGGACATCTGCTAACGAGGGTTAATTGAACTAACCCCGCGAGGCAAGAAGGAAAATGCGAGGCGTTGCTTGACAGGGTTAGCCCCGAAGTCGAAGGTTAGATCAGAATGAACGATGCAGCGCTTATCGAATCACTTCAAAGCCGGATCCGCGAACTCGAGCAAGAGTTGAATGATCGTGAAAAAGATCTCGGTGTCTTCCGTGACGAGCTCGCGCGAGCGAACTCACAGCTCGAAAAGTTCATCAAACAAATCGGGCAAGAGCTTCGCATGGCGAGTTTGATTCAGAAGGCTCTCGTGCCCACGGAATTTCCAAACATTCCCGGTTTTGAGTTCAGCACGAAGTTCATCCCGAGCCCGATCTCCGGTGGGGACTATTTCGACATTTTTGAACACGAGGACAAATTCCGTTTCGGTGTCGTTCTGGCGAGCTCATCGGGCTACAGCATGTCGGCGCTGTTTTTAAGTGTTTTGCTGAAGATGACGGGACAGCTCGAGGCCCGAAAGGGAACGCCGCCCGATCGCATTCTCGAGATGATGGGGCGTGAACTCGTTCCGAACGTCCAGAGTGGTGATCTCGCCAATGTCTTCTACGCCGTCGTCGATCGACGGAGTTTCGAGATGACCTATAGCGGCGTCGGGCAGATGACCGGCCTCCTCTATAACTATGCAACCGGAAAACTTCAGCGACTCGAGTGGGAACCACAAGCCTTCACGCACGGGTTCCAGGCGGAGCTGAAGAGTACGACCGTAAGTCTAGGCGCGAGAGATCGCATCATCCTCTGTTCGGAGGGAGTCGTACGCGCTCTCAATCCTAAGAACGAAGCATTCGGGGAGGATCGTCTTTATAAGACGATTCTCGCCGCGCCTCGTCTTGGTGTGCACGACATGCGAAACGAGATCCTCTTTCAGCTCGAGAGATTCGTGCAGGGACGCGATCTCCCGCAAGACGTGACGGTCGTCGTGTGCGAAGTGAAAGATCGCGTGATCAAGTTAGCCAAGAGCGTGGAGTAACTGCTCTGGTTTAGGAAATCTGAGTCGAATCGACTCAGTGTTTTCGAATGACGAGCCCCAGTAAGACGAAGGCCGAGAGCGAAGGCTCGCGACTCCGCTAGAGGTGCAACTCCAGTGAAAACGCTGTAGCCTCATGGAGGAGCGTCTGTTAGATCTGCGTCTGCAAAATTAGAGAAAGATCGACCGAAAGGACTATCAATCATGGCTGAAGCAACACCCATTTACGAAGGTGCATTAGATCGCGGTCTCGAAGGAGTCGTCGCTTGTACGACGGCTATCTCATCGATCGTGGATGCGACGTTGAACTACCGCGGCTACGTGATCGAGGACCTCGCGGCCAATTCGACTTTCGAGGAAACCGTGTTCCTCCTTTGGAACAACCGTCTTCCGAAAAAAGAGGAGCTCGAGAAGCTGCATAAGGA
>SXSP01000058.1 GCA_005792225.1 Bdellovibrionales bacterium
CTTAAAGATCACACGCCCGTTTTAAACATCGTTCAAACGGACGGAAACTACGTGAAGCTCTTTAAGGCGGCTTTCAACAATATCGACCCCAAGAAGATCACGATGAAAGAGGTCTCGCAGGCGATCGCCAGCTTCGAGCGAACCCTCGTCAATGCGAACAGCCGCTTTGATCGTTGGTATTACAGGGGCGAGAAGACCATGAGCGAGGACGAGATCAAGGGTTTCCAAGTCTTCGTCGGAAATGGTCGCTGCGTCTCCTGCCACCAGGTTGAGCACACGACGGCTCTCTTTACGGATCACAAATTCCACAACATCGGCGTTGGGATTAACAGGATCCCGACGGCGGACCTCAACGAGCTCGCGGGCAAGTTCCTCACCGCTAACTTTTCCCACTCGCAGGTGGATGAAGCGGTCTTGCGCGACAATAAAACTTCCGAGCTCGGTCGCTTTGCAATCACGAAAGAGATGACTGATTTGGGTGGGTTTAAAACCTCCACCCTCCGGAACATCAATCTGACGGCGCCGTACATGCACGACGGAAGCTTGAAGACACTTGACGATGTGGTTGAGCATTACAACCGCGGCGGCGCGAGCAGCGATAAAGAGACGGTGAACGCGTTCTTGAGCGGCGGGATTCGTCCGCTGAACCTCACGAAAGAAGAAAAGAAGAACCTGGTCGCCTTCATGAAAACCCTCACCAGCGCGAAATTCGAAAAGAAATAAGGGGAGCTTAAGAATGAGCCAAATGGGAAGACGTGACTTTTTGAAATTAGGTGCCCTGGCGGGAATCGCGACTTTACCTTTGAGCATGGTGCGAATCGCTTTCGGAAAACCCGAAGACGATTTCACCTTCGCTTACATCTCGGATTCGCATATCCAGCACATCAAGGGAAATCAGTTCGTTCGCAACTGGGATATGGGATTGAAGCGCGCGGTTGCGGAAACGAATCTTCTCGTTCCGAAGCCCGACTTCGTGGTCTTCGGCGGAGACCTCGCGCAAATGGGAACGAAAGAGGAACTGGATCACGGAGCCGAACTCCTTTCGGCTCTGAAGTACAAGACCTACCACGTGATGGGCGAGCACGATTACTACCTTGATCTCGGAAAGTACTGGGAAAAGCTCTTCGGTCCGCAGTGGTACAGCTTCGATCATAAGGGCGTTCACTTCGTCGTCTTGAACTCAATCCTCACCACGGATGAGTGGACATTCAAACGCTGGCCTACGGCCGAGCAACGTATGGCCGAGATGGCGGGACTCGATAATCCGAACGGATCTCCGTTCATGGTGGGCGAGGCTCAGCGCAAATGGTTGAAGGAAGATCTCGCGAAAGTCGCGAAGACCACGCCGATCGTTGTCTTCTCGCACTCGCCGATTCAGAAAATTTTCAAGAACTGGAATTTCTGGACCGACGATGCGGAACAAGTCCAAGCGCTCTTGAAACCGTTCCAAAAGGTGAGCGTCGTCTACGGGCACGTTCATCAGATTCAGTACAATCAGATCGGAAACATCTCGTTCAATTCGGTTATGGCGACGGCTTGGCCATGGCCGTATCCTCAGTCGTACGTTTTGGCTGACAGTCACCTTCCCGTCTTGACGGTTCCGATGAACCGCGCGGATCCGTTCTTCGAGAGGGACGCAACGGGCTGGCAGTACATCAACACTCGCACGGGACGTTTGGCTCTGAATTACGAACTTCCGAACAACACAAAACGGCAGGTGGCATTCAACGCCAAGACTGGTAAGCCACAAGATATGGCGTACCAAGATAAGAAGAACCGGATCTTGCCGCAGGATCATTACTGAGAGGAGTAGCCGAGATGAAGAAAATTTTAGGCATTTTAGCTTTTGTAGTTCTCGCGGCTCCTCCGGCTTTTGCGGATGAGTTCACGAAAGCGGATATGGATCGTTGGCAGAAAGAGTTCGATGCGGCGGCGAAGCTCGGTCGAAAGCTCTGGGTCAACGACGGTCCGGTGAAACTCGGGACCAACGGTGTCGCGTGCGCGCAATGCCATCCGAACGGAGCCAATACCCACCCCGAGACTTACCCGAAGTTTCAAAAGCAACTCGGAAAGGTCGCTCAAATGTGGGAGATGGTGAACTGGTGCATTCGCAATCCGCTCGAAGGAAAAAACTTAGCGGCGGATTCAAACGAAATGACGGCGCTTCTCGCATACGCGAATTCGGAGCGCAAGGGCGTGAAACTCGCGCCGGGTAAACACTAAAGGAGTGAGATCGTGAAAGCTTTGGCTCTGATTTTCGTTGTCTCGATGAGTTCGGCCGCGATCGCGGGAGAGGTCTCGACGCCGGTAAAATCAGAGCAGGTCTTCACGCGCGTCGATGACGTCTTCGTCGCGGCGAAGTTAACCCCCGCCATCATGAAAGAGTTCAAAGCCGCGGGCGGCGAGATCATCATCGACGTCCGCGATTTCAGTGAGCACGGAGAGTGTGGCGAGGCCGCGATGGCCGGCAAACTTGGGCTCAAATTCTTCATGTCTCCTCTTCCGAAGGCGGATCCTTTTACGAAAGAAACCATCGCCGCCGTCGAGAAAATCGTGGCCGATGCGAAAGGTAAACCGGTTCTGGTTTCGTGCTCGACCGGAAATCGCGCCGCCGGTTTTTTAGCGGCTCACCTGGTTGAGAAAAAGAGAATGGCTCCGGAGAAGGCCATTCAGGTCGCGAAAGCGAATGGTCTTAACTCGGACTTCACAGAAGAACTCCTCCGCGAATATCTGAAGTAAAGCTGGTGAGGTTGGCCCTCGTTTAAAACCCGACGGCCGTCTCGTTTTGGGCCGGTAGTTTCAATGTCTCACTAAACGCCAACTCCTTCCGATACACTATTTAAGGCGAGGAGGGGTGATGTCGTCTCAGACGTCGAAGTTGCGCGCGTTCGCGGCCCTAGCGATTTTGTTATCCGGAGTGGTGGTCTTCTACCAAAACTGCGGCGGCTTTCAGGCACTCGGTCCCTCAAGTTTGTCTTCAGAGAGCTTCGGAGTCGGAGCATTTTCCACGCAGAACCCGCCCGGTATGGAATCTGGCGGCAACCTCTACAGCTCCGATGAATTCCAAAACCTGAAGAACGCAGAAGCGTACGCCGCGGATAAAGCGCAAGACCCGAGTCGCAGCGTGCACGCCCTTTTCCAAGATCGTGGCCTGTGCGTCGTGCGCGGGGGCGCGGGTAAATTCTTAGCTCCCATGGATTATACGACTCGCGCGAGCTGCGAAGCCCTGTGCGGACAGATGACGGCGAACGTAAACCGAGTCTGCATTTGGCGTAATCAGAGTTTCGTCGGTAACCCTGAACTCCCATGCCTCATTCGAGGAGGAGTCTTCGCGACTCGCTTTACTCACCCGAACCTCATCCGAGCGAGTTGCCAGGCGGAGTGCGACCGATTGGCGGCAGAGGCTCCCTATCGCACTTGCGATTGGGGTGACGAAAGACTTCATGAGCCGCCAAAGGGAGTCGAGTGTCGAGTTGACGGCGGTGCGGGAGTTTCTTTCCTCGCTCGCCGGGTGATTTTCAGTTCGCGCCAGCAATGCCAGGAATTCTGCGACTTAAATGGATCGGCCGAATACCGCACGTGTCGTTACGGCGATGAGATTCTTCGTCACCCCGATGAGAATTCGAAGTGCGAAATTCTCGGCGGCGCCGGCGTGGTTCTGCGCCCGATCTTCTATGGATCTCGTGTGGACTGCTCGGCAAGTTGCGAGTCGTTTCCGCAAAACCCGAATCGACTTTGCTATCACGGGAAAGAGAGGATCAGATGAGCCGCTGGAGTCGTCGAAGCTTCCTTCAAAAGTCAGCGCTCCTCGCTGGGGCGACAATCGGCTCAACGGTTCTTCCCAAGACTTTGAGTCCAGCTAAGGGCCAAGGCGCTCGTCAAAACGTTCTCTTCATCTCAGTTGATGATTTGAACGACTGGGTGAAACCCTTTGGCGGATATTCGGGTGTGATCACGCCAAATATCTCTCGTCTCGCGTCTGAGGGCGTCGCGTTTCAGAATGCATTTTGTCCCGCGCCCTACTGCGGAGCCGCTCGCGCTTCGATCATGACCGGCACGGCTCCTTACCGTAACGGCTTAACGAACAACCTCAACATCATGGCACCGACCGAATATGCGGAGGCCTTGCGGCGTTTACAGCAAACGGATCTGCTTACGATTCCGCGCTATTTCCGTCAGGAGGGATACAACGTTTTTGGTGGAGGAAAACTCTATCACGGCGGATTCGGATCAAAGGGCGCGGTGAACTACGACGAAGCCGCCTGGCATGATTACTACAAAATGGATTTCAACGAAATCGCGAACGCCTACCCGGGAGTTCTGAATTACCGCGATCACCGAACGGCGGCACAAATCGCGATGGGCGAGGGCGCAACGGGAGATCTACCGTCGATGATCTCGGCTCAGTACAACACGCTCGAGCAAGAAAACATGATGCCCGATAAGCGATTGGCTCAGTGGGCGGTCAATAAGTTTTTGGATGGAAGCCTTAAACAAAAACCATTTTTCTTAGGCCTGGGATTTTATAGACCGCACATTGCGATGTATGTGCCTCAGCGATTCTATGACCTCTACCCAATTGAGTCGATCCGCGTCCCGAATTACACTGAACAATTCGAGGACCTACAAGATCTACCGGAATTCGCGCTTCGTAACCTCGTGAACATGGAATGGACCGCTTACGGCGCTAAAATGCAAAACGGCGCGGCGTCGTCTGATCACTATCTCCTGAAAGATATGGCGCCCAAAGATGGCCGTAATGGTCATGCGCAAGCGATCCAGGCTTATCTTGCTAGCATCACCTTCGTTGACGAGTGCATCGGCCAGGTCCTCTCGGCTTTGGATCGAAGCGGTCTGCGTGAGAACACCACCGTTGTTCTCTGGAGCGATCACGGCTGGTTCTTGGGTGAGAAACTCACGTGGCAGAAGTTTAAACTCTGGGAGAAGGCCACCCGCGTTCCCATGATCATCTCGAAGCCCGGCGGCCCCAACGGTAATTGCCAATCGGTCGTGAGTTCACTCGATTTGCTTCCGACCCTCATTGATATCACGGGC
>SXSP01000059.1 GCA_005792225.1 Bdellovibrionales bacterium
ATTTAAGAAACGTTATTTCAACATGACTTACGAGCCGCTGCGCGAACGCGACGGTCGCACGAGCGGCGTGATCATGATGATGAGCGACGTAACCCGCATGGTGCTCGCACGGCAGCTCGCGGAAGAGAGCGAGTAGAGAGCCCGCGAGAGCGAGGATCGGTTCCGCCGGATCGCGGAGATCATTCCGCATATGATTTGGGTGACGGCAGCCGACGGTACCGGCGAGTATTTCAACTCGGCTTGGTTGTCGTATACGGGGTCAACGCTGAAGCAGAATGGCGGTAAGGGGTGGCTCAACTGGATTCATCCCGAAGATCACCCGCGGGTTCTCGAAAAATTTGAATCGACTTTAAAAGAAGGCGGGACCTTCGAGGCGACCTACCGTATGCGCCGGGCGAGCGACGGTGACTATCGTTGGCATGTGGCGCGCGGGATGCCGGTGTTTGATAGCCAAGGTCACGCCATGCGTTGGTACGGATCGAGTGCCGATATCCACGATCAGAGGGTGCTGACGGAAAACCTTCGCGACAGCGAACATCGATTGCGCCTGGCGACCCAAGCTTCAAGAGTGGGGGTATGGGAAATCGACCTCGAAACCCGGCGAATTTGGCGCAACCATGAGCACGATCGAGCCTTCGGCTACGATCAAACGCTTGATACTTGGTCGCTCGAAGCTCTCATCGAACACGTCCTCGATGAGGACCGACCACGCGTGGCTCACGCACTCTACGATTCGCTCGAGAGACAATCTACGTTTGATATCGAATACCGCGTGATTTGGCCCAATCAAACTCTCCATTGGATGCATATGCGGGGAGGCGTGGATCGCTCGGCGAACGGGCGCTTGAGAATGGCCGGAACGAACGTGGACATCACCGAACGAAAGGTCCGCGAACAAGATCTTCAAGACGCGAGGAATCTCGCCGTTGTCGCCAACGAAACGAAGACGGCGTTTCTCGCGAACATGAGCCACGAGATTCGCACTCCCTTGAGCGCCATCATGGGCTTTACCGAACTGATCGCGAGTGATGCGACAACCCCTGACGAGAGATCGCGATACTCCGAGACCGTCCAGCGAAATGGCCGGGCGCTCATGCACATCATCGATGACATCCTCGACCTCTCAAAGATCGAAGCCAATAAGCTCGATCTCGATTTCGATTGGACCGATTTGAGAACCGTTGTCGACGACATCAAGATCATGTTCAAGCCTATCGTTAAGGACAAGGGACTGGAGTTTTACGTCACGGTCGCCGAGGACGTTCCGCAGTTTCTCCGCACGGACCCGAGTCGACTTCGTCAAATTCTTTTGAACGCCATCAGCAACGCGTGCAAGTTTACCGAACGCGGCTCGGTCTCTCTCGAAGTCTCCCGCGTCGGCGGCGATAAGAAGACGCAAGCGTGGATTTGCTTCTCGATCAAGGATACCGGAATCGGAATTACCGAAGAGCAGCAGGCAAAACTCTTCCAGCCCTTCACCCAAGCAGATAATTCCATGACCCGGAGGTTTGGAGGCACGGGGCTCGGCCTCATGCTGAGCCGACGACTCGCGAAGATGCTGGGAGGAGCCTATTATCTCGCGAGAAGCTCTCCCGGAGTCGGTTCCGCATTCGATCTTCGGCTTCCGGTGGAGGATCTCGCGGCCATCGAGAATCTTCCGCGTGAACTCGCTCGGAGCACTCCGGCCGTCGATCAAAATCATAAACTCCAGGGAGTTCGCATTCTCTTGGTCGATGATTCCGTGGACAGCCGCGCGCTCGCGGCTCGGTATCTCGAGCGGGAAGGTGCGATCGTCGAACAGGTCGGGAGCGCGCGCGATGCAATCGATCGACTTTCCAAATCGGAGTTCGATTTGTTGATCACCGATATTCAAATGCCTATTATGGATGGTTACGAACTCACGCGGCATTTGCGCAACGAGGGGTTCGCGAAGCCGATTATCGGGCTCACCGCCCACGTGTTTAAGGAAGACCGTCAACGATCACTCGCGGTCGGACTCGATGATCATTTAGGCAAGCCGATCAAGGCGAGAGAGCTGATCACGACGGTTGCACGCAGAGTATCCGAAGGGTCGAGAGTTCAAGTTAAAGAAATGAGTTAAGGGGCAGCCCATGTCAAAGACGAGCGAAAACGAATTTTTCGGCCAGTATTCCGAGAAACTCTCTTACAAGGTCGAAAGCTTGGCCGGATGCGAGCACGAGCCGATCAAGTACATCGGTGCCATCCAGAACTCTGGTTTCTACATCGCGTGCGATAAGGAATCTTTCGCAATCCGCGCGGTGAGCGAAAATCTTCTGACAGAGCTCGGGAAGTCGAAGGAGGAAATCCTCGGCTCACCGCTGAACCAAATCATCAAAATCAAAGGTTACGACTCGGTCACTTCGGAAAACGTCGAGAAGCTCGTTCGTGAAAACGGCCTTGAGATGGCCTTCAATAAGTTAAATAGCGGAAAGCATCTGATTTCGTTTTCGCAAGGGAAGGAGTTCCTTTGCGTCGACATCGAAACCTACTCCACTCAACTCATCGATCAGGAATATCCGGTTGATCCGATCAAGGATCTCGTCCACGACTTAGACCGAGCAGAAGACTTAAGCGGCATTTGCCAAGGTATCGCTAAACAAATCAAGGCGATCACGACGTTTGATCGCGTGATGGTCTATCGTTTCGACGAACACTGGAACGGCGAGGTCCTCGGCGAGGCCAAGGAGCCCACGCTCGAATCGTTCCTTCATCTCCGTTATCCCGCCTCGGATATTCCCCCACAGGCTCGGAAACTCTACGCCGACACCAAGTACAGAATGATCATCGACGTCCATGCGACACCGGTGCCGATTATCACGGGTAAGGGCATCGTGCGCGGAGAGCTTGATCTCACGTGCTCTGCACTTCGTGCGGTCTCTCCGATTCACATTAAGTATCTTCAGAACATGGGCGTTCGCGCATCGTTTTCCGTAGCTCTAAAAGTCGGGGAGAAGTTGTGGGGTTTAATCGCGTGCCATCATTATTCAGGCGCCCTCCACGTTTCGCGGCAGATTCGATCGGCCTGTGAGCTCGCGGCCCGGGTCGGATCGGGTAAAATCGGCGATTTCGTTACGAACCGAAGAACCAAGGTTCGAAACAGGACACTCGAACTCACGCACGCTCTGCTCAACAAAGTCGCCACGGGCGGAAGCCCGATCGAGGCATTTCAAGCAATGTCGGAGGAAGTCCTTTCGCTCACGGAGAGCCAGGGTGCCTACGTCAAAATCGGAAACCAAGAAATTCTCCTCGGCGATTGCCCCGAGACTGATTTGATCGAGTCAATTAAGAAGCGACTGAAGGAGCAAGAGAATCTGGTCGTCTGGAGCACTGAGTGCATGAAAGACGACTACGGTTTTGAGAAAGCGCCGGAGAAAGCCGCCGGAATTTTCGCCATTCCGTTCTCGATGGGTTTCGAAGATCTTCTGATTTGGTTTAGACCGGAAGCGATTCAAGAAGTGCGGTGGGGAGGAAAACCCGAAACCCCCGAAGACTTCTTAAAGAAGACACGCCTTGAGCCGCGCTCCTCGTTTCAAGTGTGGTCGCAGACGGTGCAGGATCATTCTCGTCCGTGGACGGAGCTCGATCACGAGTGCGCCCAATATCTTCTCTTTAACTTCGTTCAAGGGATTTTCAGCAAGGCCGCCGTACTCTCCCAAGCCAATCGCGAACTTGAAGCGATCTCAAAAGCGAAAGACGAGTTCATCGGTCAAGTTTCGCACGAGTTGAGAACTCCCCTCGGCGTGATCATCGGATGGGTCGATATCCTGCGCGACATGAGGCATTCCGATCCCGAAGCTCCGCACGCGATCGAAGTCATCGATCGCAATGCCAAGCTTCAAATCAATTTGATCAACGACCTTCTCGATATTTCGCGAATTATTTCGGGAAAACTGCGGATCGATCCGAAACCCAACGTTAACATCAACCGGCTTCTCGAAGACATCGTCGAGTCCTTGAGACCGACGGCCCAGGCGAAATCACTTGATCTCCGCATGTTCGCCCCGGAAAATGTTGTTGTGACGGTCGATGCCGAGCGCCTCAGACAAGTCGTCTGGAACCTCGTCGTCAACGCTACGAAATTCACGCCACGAGGAGGGCGCATCACCGTTCTCCTTGAAAGACGTGACTCCTCCTACGAAATTTCCGTGCGCGACACCGGCATCGGGCTCGA
>SXSP01000060.1 GCA_005792225.1 Bdellovibrionales bacterium
CACTTGATTCAATCGCGGTTCCGCTGTTATCGACGAAGGGACCACCTCCGCCGCCTCCCGCGCCACCGCCCGAAATCATAAACGCAAAATCATTTCCTTGAGATTGAGCCGCTCCCGCACCGGTTCCCGTGCCAGAGACGGCGGGCGGAAGTGAATTCGCCATTCCCGCGCCGCCACCGCCACCACCACCGAGATTGCCGGTCGCAGCTCCGCCGGCGAGATTTGACGAAGCGGCAGAATCTGATCCGGGGACGGCGGCTTGTCCATCGCGGCCGCCCGCGCCTCCGCTTCCGCCACCGCAGCGGCTCGTGCCACCAAGGGGTGCCTGAGTTTTCGCGAGAACGGCTCCGCCGTTTCCACCATCACAGTTGATCCACGCGGTCGATTTTACGAGGATCGTCGATAAACTCCGGATGATGAGAGGCTTTGAGCCCACGGGACGGATCATCCAGTTTTCGTTGAGAACGAAAGACGTGAACTGAAGATCGGGATAAGTATCGGTATTGATCTCGATGATTTGATCACTCGGGTCGCCGGAATCAAACCGTGCGTAAGTCGTCGGGCCAAAAGCGCCGTGATGCCCGTCGCCGACGGAAAAGTTCGTGCTACGTGCCCCTCCGCCAAGACCGTCGTCCCAACCATCAACTCGCAACGGAACTTGCAGTTGGCCGGCCGCCGTGTTCACGATCGCGGTCGCACTCTCAACTTCAGATGGAGAAACAAACGAGAACGTCACCGTTTCGGCTTGCAACCGAAACGAAAAAAGGACGATCGCGATGAACGGCAAAAGCCGTTTAAGCTTTTGCCTCATTGTTGCCGCCTGAGCCCCATCCGAGCACTTCCCAGATCTTGTCTCGCAACAAGCGACCTTTGAAAGGCTTCACGATATAGGCATCCACACCTGCCTGGCGGGCTTTCGCGATCTTGATTCGCTCTTCCGGCACTTGGCTGGTGATCATGATGAATTTCATTGCCTGGCGGTACGGGATCTTCCGCGAAAGACGCAAAAGATCGAGTCCGTCAACACCCGGCATTTGCCAGTCAGATAGAACAAGGTCGAAGCCCTCTCCTTGATCGTTCAATAAACGAACGGCATGGCGGCTGGAATCGGCGGCCACAATGCGCTTGAATCCGAACGCCTGGAGATATTCAACGACGATGGATTTCACCATCGCGTCGTCTTCCACGACGAGGATTCGAGCACGTTCAATGAGAGAAGAACTCCTACGAACGTTATCCACCTTTTTTATCACCTCCGGTGGGAGTCGTCGTTAACGGGAAAACCATGAGGATTTCGAGGCCCTTCACTTCATGATTCTGAATGGTGAGTTTACCTTCGTGTTCGACTTCGATGATTTCTTTGGCGATCGCGAGGCCTAAGCCAGTGCCCTGTTCGCCCTTGGTGGTGAAGAAAGGTTCGCACAAACGATCGATAATCTTTTTATCGGCGCCTGGGCCGTAATCACGGAAGCGCACTTCAATCCGATCCGCGATTTCGACAATCGAGATATCGATTTGCCCGGAAGAGCCCATAGCCTGCATCGCATTCAACGTGAGGTTGACGAAGACCTGCATGAGACCGGTCTCGTTACCGAACACGAGAGATTTTTTGCGACGAATCCAGCAAACGCGAACGTTGTTCGTCTTGATCTGATGACTGAGAAGTGTGAGCGCTTCCTCGATCGGTTGGTCGATGAACATCCACTTCTTCTGAATCTTTTGTTCGGAAGGATTGTGGAGGAAGTGGAAACGCTGAAGCACGTCGGCCGCGCGGTGCGAGGCTTGAAGGATGTTCTTCATCTGTTCGCGGAGCGCATCCATCGTATTGAGGGTTTCGCTGAGCTCGGCCTTACCCATGATCGAAGTCAGGATATTGCGGAACTCATGACCGATTCCACGAGCCACGGTCGCCATCGTCGCGAGCCGCTCATGCTCAAGGAGCTGCCTCTGAAGGTTCGCCATGTGTTCATCTTTGATTTGCTTTTCACGCGTGAGATTCCAGAGAGCGACGCCATTGCGGGCTTTTTGAAGGATCTCGCCTTGAGTGAAGGGCTTATTCAAATAATCCCAGCGACTCGCGTGTTCCTCGCCGAGCAGCGCTTGAATGGAGTCAACGTTGCGGTCGCTATAGGCCGTAACGAAGACCGCATAGAGGTGCGGATCCAGCTCGTGGATCTTCTTGACGAGTTCGATACCGTCCATGCCGCCACCGAGGAGAACGTCAAAGAACCCCATGGTAAAAGGCTTCTTCATCGACATGGATCGTTTCACCTCGGCGATGGCCGCTTCGGCGTCGTGCACGACCACGAGTTCAAAGCGCTCGGGCGCCTTCGTCGGTTCTTCCGTCGGCGCGCTTCGGCTCGAGCGACGTATTGGGATAACACCCTGACTGCGGGGGCTCAGGATATCTCGGTACGCTTCCGCGATGCCGTGCTCATCTTCCACGACCAGAACGCGGTGGTTCCACTCCGGCAATGCGCTCAGACGCCCGTCGATGTCGGCCGGAGCTTGCATCCGCCCTGACAGTGAGCCTTCGGTGTCGATTTTCTTTTGAGGCATCGTACTCATACTGCAACCCTCTGCTTCTCGTCGACGTCATCAAGTGGCAAAACGATTCTGAACTGACAACCCTCGTTCGGAGCCGAGCGCACGAGCTCGATGTCTCCCCCGAACGAACGGATGAATCTCCGCGTGATCGTCAGCCCGAGCCCCGTACCCTCTGCCGCTGGCTTGGTCGAAAATTGAATCTCGAACAATTTATCTTTATGTTCCGGTCGAATGCCGATCCCGTTATCTGCGAGATCGATTTGCACCGCGCCCTCAACGATCTCCGTTGAGATCTTGATTTGGCCACGAGGCTGGTCCGCACCCAGAGCTCGCCGGCTCAAGATCGCCTGAATGGAATTGCGAAGAAGATTCGTCGCGGCCTGGATGAATTCATCGGGATCCAAGCGCACTCGATCGGCGCCCACGGCGTAGCTTTCTATAAATTCGATTTGATGGTGTTCACCGAGATCGGCCATGATCTTCACGGCCTGCGCCATGAGATCGCGCACGTTGACGGCTTTCTCTTCACTCCGCGTGCGGGTGAGGGCGCGCATATTCTGAACGATCTTGTTGATCCGGTGACTCTCTTTTAGAACGAAGTCCATATCCGAGAGAAGGTTTTGAATCTCCTCGCGCATGGCCCCTTCCGTGCGCTTGACGTTTTCAAGGTCCTCTTGCCAGAGAGACAGGGACTGATCGACTTGCGAGGGGGCCTGCCAGTTTTTGACCAGCCTGTCGAATCCGCCTTGCGACATGTCGCTTTCCCAGCCGTTAACGATGTCGCGCATGAGTTCGACTTCCTGAACCGCACCTCGCTGAAGGCGCGTACGCACGCGCTCCAGACGCGCCACCATACTCGTCAGAGGATTCAGAACTTCGTGAGCCGCTCGGCCCGCGACTTCGCCGACCGTTGCAAGACGCGTTGATTGAAGAAGAGCTTCTTGCGCCTTCTTCACCGCGAGGTTTTGTTCCTCGAGCTTACGCGTACGATCTTTTACCTTTTGTTCGAGGTCGCGGTTGATCTCTTCGAGTTTTCCGCGCGACGCCTGCAGATCCTCCAACATGTTGTTGAATGAAGACGCCAACAGCGCGATCTCATCGCGAGTGCGAACGTTGATGGTTTGCGCGTTCAATTCACCATGCGACACTCGTTCCATCGCCTCCGACAGAGCTTGGATCGGACGAGTCAGCGAGCGCGAGAAGAAGACCGCAGCGAGGAAGGCCAGCGTAATGGCGATGGAAGCGAAAATCAAAGAGCGACGAACGAGGTTTTCAACCGCGGAGAAAGCCTGACGACCATCGACCTGCGAGAGCAGATAAATTTGCCCATCATTCGTCAACGAATGCGCCCCGAGGACCTCTTGACCCTCGCGCGAGTAAGTCAAAACGCCTGTCTTCATCTGTTGCTGGCGTGCCGCCTGAAAGAGCGGATGTTCCGCAAGGCTCAAAGCGCCCTGCATGACCTCAGGATTTGGGTGAATCAAGACTTCGCCCTTGCGATTCACCGCGATGACCTCATTGAGCCTCGATCCAGAGAAAGATTGGAGAAGTTTATCCGCGCGAACGAACGCGATCATGGCGTAAGGCGCGGGTGTGACTCCGCGCTTGGGCCCACCCACTTCGGGCACGACACTTTTACCGAAGCCGATCAGCGGTGGTCCGTTTTTCAACGTCGCATTCCAGACGGCAACTCCCGCCGTGCGAATTTCGGAGAAAGGGATTTGGCGCTTCGCCAGGAGATCCCCTTTGAAATACTCGTCGTTAACACCGTACGTTTGCTGAAAATCTTTGTTCGCGAAGAAGACATGATCCAGGCGCTCGAATCCGTAGCTCGCGACGAGGAAAACGATATTCGAATCATTATCGAGAACGTCGTTCAAGAGATCCTGCGAACGACGACTCGGATCTTGCGACAACACGGCGGCGAGCTTCAGCTTGTCACCGATACCGCGAAAGAGCGTACTGACATCCGACGACAAACTCGAAACGGCGCTGCGATTCAAATCGAAAACCAGCTCGACTTTATCGCGGCGAAAGATGTGCGAGGCGAGAAACAAATACGAGACCACGCTGAACACGAGGAGCAGCGTTGTGACGGCCAAGAATTTGTAACGAATCGGGAACCGAATTCTCATTCTAACTCACTCTGGTTGAATGACCTCACGTACTTATCGGCACTTATTGACCAGACAAGACCCGGTCGCGAACGAAAACTGATCAAAAGTCTTACAACGAAATGGAACATCCCGACCTTGGCCAAATCTGAGACGTCGTCCAGACTTTCAACTAGAACTGACCCGAAGATTCATGGAAAACTGACGATCTCCTAAACGATCACGGAGGGATTCCTTGAGGCTTTCACTACTTACGCTGTTGCTCCTCATGATCGGTTGTTCGGTCAAAACCAAGCTCGGCGAGAAGTGGTGGCACAAGAAGCCTTCCGAGGAAGAACAAGCTTTTTTCAATTGGGCCCTTAACGCTCCTCAAGCTCCGAGCGATCAGCCATCCGCCGGCGATTTCGTGGGCTGGTACGGTATCCTAAAAGAGTGTCGCGAATTAAAAGTCCAACCTCCACGAGCACTGCTGACTCTCGATCACCGCTATGCGGATCAAACGAACGTCTATCGGGGGATCGGCGATCATCTCTCTATTCAAACCGTGAGCTTATTCGG
>SXSP01000006.1 GCA_005792225.1 Bdellovibrionales bacterium
CATCGGGCGTTTGGTCATCAAACGGCCGGCGATCCGGTAATGTGTGTTCTCGCGCGTCTCGCCGACCGCGAGCGCGTGACCAAATTCACGAACGATGTTCCCGGCGAGCGCATTGCGGTCGAAGTTGTGCGGAAAGGGATCAAGACCCGAGCTACGAAGCTCCTGAAGTTTTCGGCGCTTCTCCGCACGGAGCGGATTTTCGCGATCTTCGCCCGTTCCCGCCGTGTTGTTCATCGCCGCGCTCTTGTCGATCTCTGGATCATTTCCCATTCTCTCTCTGTCCTCGCTAAAGTTACCCAAAACTAAAATTATTTATTTCCCGCGAACGCATCCTGCACCCGATGCAAGAGCTCAATAGCTTCGGCCCGCGGCCTCTGAAAGGCGTTACGACCCATAATTGAACCAAATCCCCCGCCCGCGGCCATGCCCTTGATTTCATCGAGGAGCTCGGGTGTGGATTTACTTTCGCCGCCGGAGAAAATCACGATGCGCTTGCCGTTGAAGCAGGATTCGACAACGTGCTTGATTCGATCCTTCATCGTCTCGACCTTGATTTTATTCGCCTCGTAAACGCGCCGGGCAGCATCCTGCTCGATGTGTGATGACGGAGGCTTGACCTTAATGATGTGCGCACCGAGTTCCGCCGCGATATGGGCGCCGTATGCGACGACATCGATCGCGGTCTCCCCCGCCTTAGAGAGCTGCTCGCCGCGCGGATACGACCAGATGATCGTCACGAGCCCGGCTTCCTTTGCGCGGCGAGATGCCTTCGCGATCTCTTCGTACATCTCTTTGCGCTCGGAGCTTCCGGGGTAAATCGTGAAACCGATGGCGACACAACCCAAACGAAGCGCGTCTTCAACACTTGAGGTGAGGGCCGAAATCGGAGCCTTCGGCCCGAAGAGCGTATCGGAGTTGTTGATCTTGAGGATCATCGGAATTTCGCCCGCATAATCGCGAGCTACCGCCTCGATGAACCCGAGCGGAGCCGCGTAGGCGTTACATCCCGACTCGATCGCAAGACCGATGTGGTATGCGGGATCGTAACCGTCAGGATTCGAAGAAAAGCTCCGTGCCGGTCCATGCTCGAAACCCTGGTCGACGGGAAGGATCACGAGTTTTCCCGATCCTCCGATTCGGCCATGGTTGAGAAGACGTGCGAGGTTGTTCAAAGTTCCCGGATTATCGGAACCGTACCAGCTCAGAATCTCCCTAACCCTTGGTGTCATGAACGCCTCCTCCAGAAGAGGCTTCGAAGCTAGTTTCCCTCGGCCGCTAAATCAAGCCTTACGACCCGGTAAAGTTCGCACATCTTGCGGTCTTAGGCCCCTTGCGTTGACAGGTCGGTGGGCCCGTGTCACCTTGCGCGCATGTCTGAAATCTTCGTTCGCGCAGAAGCTACACCCAATCCGCAAACACTCCGTTTCGTCACGAACCGTGACCTCACGGAAACCCCTGCCGACTTCAAGGCCGCACAAGAGACCTCCCAGGCACCCCTGGCGAGAAAGCTCTTTGGTTTCCCTTGGACGGCGGGTGTCTACATCGGCCGCGACTTCGTTGCGGTGACGAAGCAAGATTGGGTCGATTGGGAAACTCTCGCGGAGCCCCTCGCCGGCCTTATCCAGGAGCATCTGGAGCGCGGTGAGACAGTCATACACGCTTCGACGGCTCAGGTCGCGTCGACCGATGACTCGGCCGATGTGCAGATGATTAAGAAGGTCTTAAACGAAGAAATTCGTCCCGCCGTCTCGATGGATGGCGGCGATGTCGTCTTTCATAAGTTCGAAGATGGTGTCGTTTACCTCTTCATGCAAGGCGCCTGCGCGGGTTGCCCGTCTTCGACGATGACCCTCAAAATGGGCATCGAGACGAGACTCAAAGAAGCCGTACCTTCCATCCGCGAAGTCGTGTCGATGTAATATGAGTCAACTCAAAGACCTCGTCGAATTTATCAGTAACGCCGACGAACTTCCCGATGAGGATCTAGAGAATCTCGCCGACGAAATGTCGGAGATGCTCAAGGCAAAGAGCGAAGCCGCGTGGCTCGCGAACAATCTCGAGTCACTCGATGACATTACGATCTACGTTCTGCAGATGGCGGCGCAAGTCAATCACCTGCCTGAAAAGGTGAACGATCGAGCGCGTGAACTCGCTAAGACTTTAAAGCCAGGATTTCGCGCTTACAACTACGCGCTCGTCTTGGCATTCCAAGACGACGAGTTCGGACTCCAAACGATTGAAAACTACCTCTTCGACGAAAAAGAGCCTGTCCTCGTCATGCCCCAGGCCGATGCGCTGTTCGAAATTCATACGGATCGCGCCCGCGCCCTTCTCGAGCGTTACCTGAAAGAAGGAAAGAGCGAAGAGGGTCTCGAGCACGTAAAATATGTTCTGGGTCTGTGGAACACTCTCGAAAATTGACCCTTTTTGAATCTAAATCTATTGAGGCGTCTCACATCCGTACGGAGTCAAAGATGCCGAAAATTTTGTTCGTTCTCATCACGCTGATTTCTTCCATCGCGATCGCTGAAGACGACGGGTACGTCGTCACGTGCGGTGAAGAAACGGTGCCGGTCTCTTGGACCTACTGCTTCCAACACGACCCTTCAAGCCAAAGCCGCGACGTTCTTTACTGGTTTCATGGGGGCGGCGGGGATGCGAACACCAAATTAAAAGCCTTCAAACAAGATTGGAAGAACCGCGGCGTTCAACATCCTGCCATCCTCACCGTGAGCTTCGGGCCATTCTGGTTTTTAACTCCAAAGAATGGCGGCGAATCGAGCGGTCGGTACGAATTCTTCATGGATTATATCGTTCCGATGCTCGAGGGCCGGTTCATGCTCCAGGGTGTGAACGAGCGAGTTGCTCTGGGCTTCTCGATGGGCGGATGGAACGCCGCCATGGTCGCCATCTTCAAGCCCGAGTTTTTCAAACGCGTGGCGATGGCTCAGCCCGCGATTCTCGGTGTCTCTCCCCTCGCAAACGATGATGCAGTTCAGGCTTACGCCGAAAAACACGGGCTCACCCTTAAGACGATGAAGAGCCAAATCGCGTTCGTCGTCACGGAGTATGCCACCGAAGCCGATTGGCAAAACTACGGCCCCATGCCCGCGGCGGAGCGACTTCTCAGCCCGTTGAGCCCAATCTTTTACATCTCAACCGCTGTCGGTGATCCCGTCTACGCGCCGGGTGGAAAAGAGTTCGCCGAGATCGTTCAGAGAAAAGGCGCCCCCCTCCAGCACGAAGAGCGCCCCGGAGGCCACGGCGATATGAACGTGAGAGCCGTGAGCAAATTTTTAGTGCCCTGAGTTTTGGGGCGACTTAAGTCACCCACTTCACCTTAACGGTCGCCTCTTCGATGGAGGCGATCTCCGCTGTCAGCCGGCACATCGCTTCTTCCGCGAACTTGGCCGGAGTGATCTTGAGATCTTCTAAACAAGCCGTTTTTACGGGAGTTCCGTCGTTCGTGCAGTTCACCGCGAAGTGAATGAGACTTGAAACCGGAGACACCGTCGCGATGCTGATGCTGAGCTTACCTTCCCGCAAGTATAGGTCGTCTCCCTCGCGGCGGAGATCGGAAGCGTGCGAGGGCGCGAGTTCCCGCAGTAAATCAAGACAGATTGCTGCGAAGAGCCTCTGAACCGCGACCGCCGCAAAGAGTGGCGTGTGGAATTTCTCGATGATGAAATGAACCATACGGGCGCCCGCGATGGCGCTTCCGGCCAGGAAGTCTTCGCCGTCGACCATATGATCGAAAGAACCCGAGCAGGAGCCGATCCACGAAACGACCGAATCGCCTTGAACTTTGTGATCAAGGTAGGCGAAGAGCGAGCGAAGTTGGGTTCCATCGTAGGGAAACTCATGGACGAGGAATTTTGATTTCATTTGGCTGACATCGCTCTCTTAAAGCGCTGGCAGGACTCACATTCTCCGCACGGAACTTCCCCGGCGAAGTAGCATGGCCAGACGAGATCAAACGGAACTTTCAGTTCGCGACCGCGAAGAACGATTTCGGGTTTGTTCATTTTCGTCGTGAAGCAAACCGCTTCGACGTGATTTGACGTCGAGAACTTAAAGCTCGCGGTGGCGGCTTCGAGAAACTCGCCGGTGTTATCAGGGAAGGTGACAGCTTCTTCCGCGTTAAAGCCAGGGACGATCCAATCGGCACCGAGCCCTTCGGCAAAAGCCGCCGCGATGTTGAGAAAGATGCCGTTTCTGTTCGGAACCCAGACGGCTTTGGCGGTTTGGGTGGACTTTTCAAAGTCGTCGATCGAGACGGCGCCGCTCACCGGAACTTCAGCCGCACGGTTCACCAG
>SXSP01000061.1 GCA_005792225.1 Bdellovibrionales bacterium
GGAAGCAGCCGTTTACGTCTACTTGTTTCGCCTGATTGCATTCTTGATGATTCTGATCGGCATCTGGGAAAAAAACCGACCCGCTCGCAGGCACTAAAGGAAAAGTCGGAATAAAATATTCTTTATTCCGACTCGCTTCTTCAGCTCTTACTTCTTCATTTGCTTTTTAAACTCTTCGAAATTTTTCTTGTTCTCGAAATAAATGACGGAACCATCCTCGCGCGCCGCGATCACCGCTGAAGCCTTATCAACGGACTTACCGGAGATTGGATCAACGGCGGAACGCACTTTCGCATCTTCCGACAAGGTCTTCTTACAATTCTCGCAGCAGCCGTAGTACGTCTTGCCGTTGGCCGTGACCGGAATTTGTTTTTTCGGGAAGACCGCGTCCGTCACCATGCAGACTTTTTCGTTCGGAACGATCTCGATCGCCTCGTTCGCTGGAGCGGCCATTGCCGTCGTGTTCAGGGTAAAACTCAAGAGGAGTGACGCCAGGAAAGCGATGAAATTCATGAGAGCCCTTTCTGTTTTCTGGTGACTCTCATTTTCGCCCGAGCGTGAGGTCCGCACAAATTAATTTTTTATCGATCCAGCCTGGTCGAGATTGAATTCCACTGTCTTTCTGCTCCATTCGTTCCAAACTTCTTGCCGCGTCGTTAGATCCTGAACGATGAGAACGGCACCCAAGAGGTCCCCGGTTCGACCGCGGATCGGGAAAGCATTCGACGAAATCGTTCGCGAGACTCCGTGGTCGCAGCGGATTTCCGCCACCAACTCACCCGCTGCCTCGCCCGTTTGCAGAACTTTGTTTAATGCATCCCAGTGTGGGTTTGAGCAAGCCTCACCATTTTCCCAAACTCTTTTGGCTTCTCCATTCATCTCGTAGACTTCTCCTGAAGTATCAACCACGACCACGCCGACGGGCATGACGTCCAGAAGCGCTTTGATCTGACCATGGCTCGCGAGGAGCGCCTCAGTTTCTTGGAGTCTCTTGGTTTTGATGTAGAGGTCGGCGTAAATTCCAACCTTGGCCTTAAGAACATCTGGATCAAACGGCTTACCCACGTAATCGATGGCGCCCGCTTCGTATCCTTTCATCACGTGGGGTTGTTCGCTGTAAGTGGCGGTCAAGAACATGATCGGGACTTCCGTATTCTTACCGTGTTGTTTAATAAGCCTAGCTGCCTTGTAGCCGTCCATTCCTGGCATGTGAACGTCGAGAACGATCGCCGCGAACTCCTGCTCCATGCAGAGATTCACCGCCTCCTGCCCGCTGTTTGCCTCGATGAGTTCATACTGTGCTGTCGAGAGTACGGCTTGAAGCGCGATGAGATTCGCCGGGACGTCATCGACGATCAGAATCTTTGCTCGCTTCGTCTTGTCTAATGTTCCCAATGCTGACCTCCTGCACTCGAGAGTGAGACACCATGTAGCTATATTCTTGTAGCCCGTTTTCCATTCGAGACTCAAATGGAGAGTCGACCACGGATTTTAAGCATTTTCTGCTCAAAAGGCCACGGTTTGGGACTAATCTCATTTTGTTTACGTGAAATGTCTAGCAAAGTTCAAACTCATGAGATCGAACTGTCACACTTCTTTGGTATCCAATTGAAGTAGGTGCTGGCACATGGACCACAACTCGGAACTCCTACTGACGATCAAAAATAAATCGGTTCTCCTCGTGGAGGACGATCAGGACACGAGCGCGTTTTTGAGCCGTCTCATTGAGTTTTTCGGTGGCACGGTGGATTTCGCCCAGAATGGGCTCGAAGGAGTCTTGAAGGTCATCGAGAATTCCTACGATGTCATATTAATGGATCTTCAAATGCCCGTTCTCGACGGTCAGTCCGCGGTCAAAGTTTTGCGAGCAACCGGTTACGAGGGACCGGTGATTGCCGTGACCTCGAGTCCTCCCGATGAAATCGGACAAGACTTCTATGAACTCGGCTTCGATGACTATCTCACAAAACCCGTGAACCGCATGCATCTCATGTTCACCATCGCGGGAGCCCATCGCGCGCGCTCTCAATGATCGTTCTCAGTAATTGTTCGTGGTCGGACAAGAATTCTTCCATGCAGAGTGTCGGCCATTGCGTGACACAAACGCGTGTGCGAGCGTTTTTGAAATGAAAGTAAATCTTATTTTTAACTCGCTCATTCTCTGCCTTCTCCTGACCTATCAATGCGTCGCCAACGGTGCCACTTACGGCGTGGTCGGTGATGTCGGTTTCGTCGGTCGCGAAGCCGAGGATCTCAGAAGGTCTCTTCAACGCTCCAAGATTCGATTGATGATCTTGCCGGGCGACAACCTTTACGACACGGAAGCCGAGACCTACGCATCGGTCTGGAGCCCCTGGCGCAAGATGGGCTTCGAATTTCCGATCGTCGCAATCGGAAACCACCATTCCAGCTACGAGGAAGAAGTCGCCTACTTCGGGTTACCCGGCGAAGTGTACGCGAAGAGAGAGGGTGAGAGCCTCTTCGTTGTTTTAAACTCCGATCACGACGAGACCGGCCCTACCCAAGCTGCTTGGCTAAGAGCGCAGCTCGAAGCTGCGAACTCTCGTTTTCTCTTCGTCGTTTTTCATCATCCTCCCGTCTCCATCCTGCACGGGTGGCAGGAGCGAGCGCGCTTTCAGCTCTCGATACGCCCGGTGCTGCAGGAATTCCGCGACAAAATCACGGCTCTTCTCGTCGGCCACGATCATCTCGCAGGTCTTTTTGAAATCGACGGCCTTCCCATGGTGCTCTCGGGCGCAGGCATCGAAGCCTTCGACTCAAGGAGAGTCGAAGAACACCAGGACGGAAGAAAGGTGGTGACAAGATGGACCTACAACGCGTCTAGGACCTGGGCGCGATTGGATATCGGTGAGAAGGAAGTTTGGGTCAATTTCGTCGATATTCCCCGAGACAAAGTGAGTTGCTCGGCGTTGATTTCGGCTCGACCCATTCAGCTCCGTGCCAATTGCGACTGACTTGGACTTTAAATTTCAATCCTGGTAGAGGTAGTCTCAATTTTAGGCCCCAAATACATTTCAGGAGGCACCATGCAGGATAAAAAACCCGCTCCTCAGAAAGCTTCGTCGAAAGAACAACTCATCGCGAAGTTGATCGCGAAAGCCGAGCTCGATTTCAGCTGCTGCGGCCACGCGGAAACAAAGAGAAAAGCGAATTGAACTCGGCCCCGTTACCGCTCCTAGAAGACGTCCTCAGTTATAAAAACGAGGACGTCGTCGCCCGCTTCGCGCAGGAATACAAAATTTCGGAAGAGGACTCCGAGGATGTTTTTCGCGAGATGCTCCGCTGGCTCTGGATCTGCGCCAAGCGAAAGCACGCCGTCGAGAGCGGCGAAGCCGAACATCTGGCAGTTCCTCTCTTTAACGAAGCGCGTGTCATCGATATGATGTGGCACACGTTTCTCCTCTACACGCAAGCCTACGCAGACTTCTGCGATCATTACTTCGGATTCTTCATCCACCATCAGCCGAAATCCCGCGCCGAACGCAAAGCTTGGCAGCATGTGATTGCCACCGATCCCGAACGAGCCCGCCGGGAGCGAGAAGCACACTTGAAGCAGGTCTACGAGTATCTTTACGAGGAACTCGGCGAAGCCACGCTGATCAAATGGTGCGAGGAATTGCCGGCGCGGTTTCAGTTTTCCCAGCGAAAATCGTAAACTGGCCCCCTTGATTGTTGTTGGATTGGGTCGGTTTTGATTCGGTCGCTCGACGGATAGGCGGACGACGGAAGCGGACGCACCCTGGGGTCCATGGCGTGCGCATCTTCAGCCAACAACAATTAAAGGTGCCAGTTAAAAGGGCAAGGTCAGTGCGCGGACATTTTCTCGCACGAATCAGCACAACGACGACAGACCCCTGCGCACCTTGACATCATTGGATCGTCTGGTCCGATCCTTTCACAATCTTCGGCGCATGCGCGGCATATGGTCGCGCAGATTCGGCATGTCTCCGTATGGTATTCACTGGAGAGCATCATCATTTTCGCCGAAGTCTCGCAGATCACGGAACACGCGCTCAGGAGGCGAATGTGATCCGCGTTGGCGTGCTCACCGCCCATGCCGAGGCAATGGGGAACGAGTTCCGAACAGGATCGAAAACAGCTCAAGCAATTCTCGACACATTCGTTCATGAGGATCCTCATTTGAACTTCGCTAGCGTCGGCCGATGGGGTTGTGGATGCTCTTTCAGTTTGTGATTCCATTTGGCACCTCCGTCGAGGCGATGTTAACTCAAGTGAAAACGCCAAAGCTTTGCGTTTTCATGGAAGGATTGAGATGCGAAATCAGTTTTGTTTGCGATACCTGGCCGCCTTCGCGACGTTTTCTGTCGCATCCTCGCAGGCGCACGGAACAAACCTCATCGATGTGCGAACACCAAATGAATTTGCGATGAGCCATCTTGTTGGCTCCGTGAACATTGACGTTCTCTCTGCGGATTTTGATTTGGAGATCTCGAAATTGGATCGAGAACTCTCATACCTTCTCTACTGCAAAACGGGCGGTCGCACGGCCCGCGCCATCAAACGAATGAATGATCTCGGATTTCTCGCTACGGAGAATCTTGGTTCTCTCGAGGAAGCCGCATCAAAGCTCGGGCTTCCGTGCGAGAATTTAGCGGGCGAGCCGGTCGCCTGCTCGCCTCACTGAGGAACGGGGCATACAACTGTGGCGACTTGCTTCACGCTGTAAACGGTGGCCCCCGATGGATCGGACTCTTGAGCATTGAGCTGCACGACCGCGTGGCATCGCGCCGTTTTCACTCGGTACGTGAGACGACCTGTGTAAACCACCGACGAAATAGCGTCGCCGAGTGCCTCTTCGACTTCGCGAGACTCAATGAGAGCTTGAATCTGTTTCGCCGAATCTTGAAACGAAGGAAGTGCCGCCCAAGTCGAAGTCGCAGTCAAAGTCGCAGTCAAAGTCGCGCCCAAAGTCGCGCCCAAAGTCGCGGTAGAGAAGCAGAAGAGAGCTGCCGTTGATTTCATGGATGATTCTCCTTTTGGTGACGTTAGGCTAAACTTGGGATTTTTAATTTTCAAGATATGTCCTTCGGAGCGCTAGAGGGATTGCGGGTAACGTGTTCTTCTACCGAGAACAACGAAGGAGGTCCGCCATGGCCGATATCGATCAAAACGCCGACGAGAGCAACAAGCATTCATCTACCAAACAGGATCAGAGCGATGCTCAAAGGGCCAAGGAAACGCAAGAGTTCAACGCCCAAATTCCGACCGAGTCGAGCAACAGCACGGGATCCGGCTCGAGCGGCACCGCTCGGGATGAAGCCGATCTCGCGGACAGCGATTCATCGGGCGAAATTTGATTTTTGAGGCGGGACGCCCTTTCGCGTCTCGCCCACCTTCGTCTCTGTCAAACACCTAGACACCTCAATTCGAAGCCCCGGCCTTTCTCAGTTGGAACGAATCTTGGATTCCTTTGCCCGCAGGCAAAAAACTTCCAGGACCGTCACTCGAACTGACATGAGGAACTGATGCGGCGAACCCGCGCACTCACACTTCTATTGCTTTTGGTTCTGGCCGCGGACCGCGCGTACTCCAATGCCTGCGCTGAAACCTTTGAGTCGATCGACTCACAGTTAGCGGCGCTCGGATCTGATTATCCAAAAGCGCTCGCTGCATTCCGGCTTCTTCCGCCCGATCTCGTGAGCGGCGAACGTACGCCAAATTGGCAGGATTTTAAACAGCTCGAGGATTTGCTGAAGCGGGTTCGAGGTCTGAAAGCTCAAGCTTCACCGCAAAACTTGAAAAGCCTTGAAGCCATTCTTTCTCAGATCGTGGCGGATCTTCCGCGCGATGCGAGGCTCGCGGCGCTCGCCGAGGCACGCCTGCGCCATAAGCCAACACGCAAATACCAACCGACGGAGTACGAACTCAAACTTCTCTATCAATTCAGTTTAGGAAAGCTCAACCGCGAACTGCCCCGCGCGGCCCGCATTCCGCTCCAGCGTCTGCCGGTGGATCTCCGGCGTGAAAAGCTGATCAGTGAAGCGCGCGAGTTCATGCCTCTCTTGGAGGCCGATTTCGAAAGACGTTTCTCGACGACTGGCCACGAGTCCTTCGCGAAGTTTGAGGTCGCGATTCGCAAGTCTGACGATCCGTCGATCAAGCGCGCGCTCGATCTCATCGACAGCGACCAAATCGAAGTCGTGATTCGACGCCCTGAAGAGGGCCGGTTTTGGATTCCCAAAGTTGGATTTCAGAATCAGCACGTAACCGGAAGCTCGAAGGGATTTAACTCTCCCCTCTTCAGGAGACGCTCGGAAGCTCGCCTCTACGCGATTGATGATGCCGCCCACTCGAACTCCGCCATTGACCCTTTCGCGAACCTCGATCGAGAAATCCTCCCGAAGTACGGAACTCTGCGCGCGAAATCCGAGACCGGCGTGAAGTTTAAGGGTGATCTCACCAAAAATTACGGAGATGACCTCTACGTCCTCCGCTTGAACAACATAAAAGACAGATTGTCGTGGACGGCCGGAGATAGTCTTCTGCGCGGCGGCCGCACGGGACCGATTGTGGATTGGGATGCCACGTTCGCGCCCTGGAAATACCGTCTACTTTTAGCGCCCCTCATGGCCCGTGGACTTAAAGATGACAACGCAATCGGCGAACCTCGGGCAGATTCAAGATATTTAACTCCGTCCTTTGGCATTCATCATCTCAGTTTTTGGGAAACCCAAATTCTCGGTCCTCTCAACTTGAAAGACGTCGAAGCATTCGAGTTCACGTGGACGCCACCCAAAGGACAGTTTCTCCTCGATCTTTTGGAGCACAAGATTCGCATTATCGACGGCCGCGTGGAGGAGAAGAAGGACTGGATTCCATCGCGCGACGAAGTTTCGCGCGCCAAGAAGGAGGCGGGCCTATGAGAGTCCTCATCGCGCTGACACTCATGGTGAGTTCATACGCGCACGCGAGCGCCTGCCAAGACTTGTTTTAC
>SXSP01000062.1 GCA_005792225.1 Bdellovibrionales bacterium
CTACCCATTTTGAGAATCGGAATGCGTTCCATCGATTAAGCCCTCGTCTCGCGCTCGCCCAGCCTCGCGCGGCCGATGGTTCTCCCGGTTCTGTTTAATGCGAGAACAAACGCATCGGCGAGAGTCGCCTTGGTCGCGACGTTTCCGAGATCCACCCCGAGATGGACGATCGTCGCCGCGATTTGCGGGCGAATTCCGCTGATGATGCACTCGGCACCCATGAGGCGCGCGGCCGTGACGGTTTTAATCAAGTGCTGCGCGACGAGCGTATCGACCGTGGGAACTCCGGTGATATCGATAATCGCGATCTCGCTCCCCGTTTCCATGATTCGTTGAAGAAGGCTCTCCATCACGATTTGGGTACGGCTGCTATCGAGTGTCCCGATCATCGGGAGGGCGAGAATGCCTTCCCAAAGTTTCACGACGGGCGTTGAGAGTTCGAGCATTTCTTCTTGCTGTCGCAGGATAATCTCATCGCGAGTCTTCTGGTACATCTCGGTCGTGAGAAGCCCCAATTGATCGAGAAGTTCCGTTGCAACCCAAGTTTCATTTGCCAGGGCACTCGGGTTCGCTTCGAATTCACGACGGATGATGGAGAAGAGCGGGCGCTTCAATGAAAAGACGAAGATCGCCGTTTCGCTGGGCGTGAATCCTTGAAGACCGCGCGAGCGCGAAATTTCGCCGAGAAAGCGTTTTGTGCCATCCCAATCGGAACCCTGAAGGTTTGAAGAGTTTCCCGACTGAAGAGCACTTGTAAGGAGACGAAGGAAATCTTCGCATTGCGTTTTGAGTTCTGTCTGCGTGATTCGTGAACCGACTGCTCGGCTCTGTTCGCTCACCCATTCGGTTAAAATGGCTGCTTCATGTTTACGCAAAACGGCTGGTAATTGAGACGACTGCTCGGGCAAAAGAGCCTCCAGATTTTTTAAGAAAAAGTAGACTCAAGGGAGTACTCGATAGTGACGCGAAAGTCCATGCGAGAGGAGCCTTAACCGGCTCCCGCCTTAGATAATTAGAAATCTCCACAACTCGAGGTCGTAAAAACTAGTTTATATCCCCATCATTCGGAGAACCTGGGAGTCCCCAGGCTGCTCCTCCGTAAAGACTTCACGGCTAAACGGATAGACAGCCGCGAGCCTCAGCTTCTCGCCAGGCTTTAAGAGACCTGATTTTCGTAAAGCGAAGCCGTAGAGTGCCATCTGCTGAAAGGCCTTCGAACGGTATTCTGGCGTCCCCGTTTTGTAGTCGACGATCCAGGCTTCGCCGTCGTTTGTGCGACCCCAAAGGTCAATCTGACCCTCGATGAGGACCCCATCGTGCGTGACCGCGAAGCCCCATTCGACCTCGCCGTTGGCGATGATCTCAAGCAGGGCTGGCGACCGGCAACCGCGAACGAAGTCAACTGCGGCGAAAATTCGCTCTTCGCCACCTGGGAACCACTTCGAAATGAGCCGCTGCATTCGATCTTGCGATGGGTACTTTAAGAGTTCCATCAAACGATGAACTGCGGAACCTTGCGATGCAAGCTTCAGGAGTTTGGACACTTGAACATCGGAGCCCGAAACGAATTGTAATCCCGCCTTCCGGTCGAGGATCTGCGTCACCGAAAGCGCCTTTTCGTTCTCGGATCCCGTGGGAATCTCGAGAGCCCCTTGAAGCGCCTTGGGTTCACGAAAGTGAGCGCGAGGTTCAAGCTTTGCTTCTTCCGCGAGATGGGTTTGGCTCGTTTGCGGTTCGCCCATTTCAACAGTGTAAGTGTAGCTCGGTGTCTCATGCAGACCGAGGTCAAGATCCAGTCGAACCATATCGGCCCAAGAGTTGCGGTTCGCCGTCCCCGTCCAACTTAAAAAAACGGTTTCAACCGCGCGCGTGAGCGCGACGTACAGCACTCGCGCATGCTCCTCGAGTTCTTGTTGGCGGAAAACCTCAAGCCATGAAGATTCGGGGAGACTTCCCGTCATCGAGCGGTCCTCGCCGAAGGGAACACGCATCGCCCAGCGTCCCGATCGCTCATCGAAGGTGAAATCCTCGAAATACGTCACACGCGGCTTTTGTTCCATGCGCGGAAGGACGACGTGGTTGAACTCCAAACCTTTCGAGGCGTGAATTGTCATCAAGTTAATTCGGTCGGGTTCGACGGCCGCGACGGCATCACCTTCGGCATTCCCCTCTTCGACGTTGATGTCGATCCGGCTTGAGGTGACGAACGCGAGTGGATTAAAGCCGGGCTTGCACTCCTCTTGTTGGAGTCTCGCGAGGAGCTTCCAAATATTTGACTCCCTTCGCCCGCTCACATCGTGAACGTGCGAGAGGTCAACGAACCCAGCTTCGATGAGTCCGCGCCTGAAAACTTCCGAGAGTCCGTCTTCGCGCGCGGCTTGAAGGAGCGACTGAAGTCTCAAGACCGCTTTGAATTCGTCGGCCATCGAGAGGTCTTTTAAGAGGCTCTCCCAAAGCGACTCGGGCCGCTTTCGCGCGAACTGAATGAGCGCGTGATCCGGAACCTTGAACCAGGGTGAACGGAGAACCTCGACGGTATTAAAGTTGTCGTGCGGGTTGACGAGAAATTTTAAAAGCGCGAGGGCATCTCGCGTTTCGCGTCGGTCGTAGAAGCCGGAGGCCACGTGCACGTGGGTCGGAAGATGCGCTCTCCCCAAGTGGGTCGCCACTTGTTGAAGTGTAACGTTCGTGCGCGCGAGAACGCAGATATCCTCCGGCCTCGCTCCCCCGCTGAGAAGTTTTTGAACGTGCGCTACGATGGCCCGCATTTCTTGATCATTCTTCTCTTCGCCTTCGGCAACTTCTTCAGGCTCGGTGCCGAGAAAAAAGGTTGCGACTTGGCGCTTCGGATCGAGCGTGGAGCCCTCTTTAAAAAACGGCTCCATCGGTTGAAACGGAGGATTCAGGCGAGAGAAAAAATCGTTCAGGAACAAGAGAAGTTCCGGCCGCGAGCGGCGGTTCACGGTGAGGAGCTTTTGGTTTCCTCCACCGTCGAGAATCTGTTTTTCGCGGGCACCGAAAACTTCGCTGCGCGCGCCTCGGAAGAGATAAATACTCTGCTGGGGATCGCCGACCACGAAGTTCGGGCTCTCTCCCGCGAGGTGCCTCAAAAGCTCGACTTGAAAGGGACTCGTGTCCTGATATTCATCGACCAACCAGTAGTCCCATTCTTTCCAAAAAGCCTCCGCGGTCGCGGGATGCTTGCGAATGCAATTCATAGCGAGATGCTCGAGATCGGAAATCTCGAGATAGCCCTTATCGAGTTTCGCCTGCCTGAACTCTTCGTGAAACTTTCGGCCGATCAACTCAAAGCGCTCGTAACTCTGAGCGAAGATCTGCCACGCCTCGGGATCAAAGATCGGTTCGAGAAATTCATCAGCCGCCTCGCGAGCGGCCTTGGCGAATTCGATTGTCTCCTCACTCACGGGAGGAGTCCCCTTCGGTGGCTTTCTTGCGATCTTCATCGTCTCTCGAGCGGAGATGAAAAAGGGTCGATTGACGCTCCAGCGACCGCGGGTGAGGAGTGCCGCCATACCTTCGTAGACTTGGGCCATCTCGACCCACGCCTCTTTTTCGGTCTCCTCACGAATGCGCGACGCCGACTCCTGAAGTTGGCTCGCGACTTCACGCGCGCGGTTTGCGTAGAGTGCTTCGAAATCCTCAAGGCGAAACGGCTTTGCGTCGGGGTTCTCGTTGTAAAGAGAATCCAGTTTCCGGGCGAGACTCACGACTCGATTGAACGGATAGGACTCAAGGAGATCCGACATCGACTCGTCACCGAGCAGAATTTGGCGCATGGTTTGGCGCGCGATCTTGCCCGCCTCGGGCCCGCCGATGATCTTGTAACTCGGATCAATGCAAATGTTCGCGCCGTACCGTTTGAGATAGAGATCCATGATTCCGTGGATCGTGGAAACCACGAGGTGCGAACGCGAATTGACGAAATCAACGAGCGCAGGTTTCTCCTCAAGCGCCAGGATCATTAAACGCTCACGGAGTTCACCCGTGGCCTTCCGGGTAAAGGTAGTCACGATGACCCGCGGAAAACGTCCGTGAAGTTTCATGTGAGCATCGGCAAGATCCGTCACTTTATGCGTGAGCGTATACGTCTTACCGGCACCCGCGCCGGCGCGTACGATCTCGTGAGATTTTAAGAATTCAGGTGAGGCGCTCGGCACACGGCACTCCATAGGCAAGTGGGACAATCATTACGATCCCGGGGACTCGGCTCGAACCGGCCCTCGCTGATTCCGTCGATCGCGCGTTTGACCAAAGTCTCTCCCTCTTTGTAGAGGGCAAGCTTCGAATCCTCAGTGAGACGATTGCGTTTACGCCTGTCGGTGACGTCGAAGAGGCCTTGATCCGCGTCTTCGACTTTGAATCCGCTATCGCAGCTGAGGGGACGAGAGACGTAATACATGGCACTCTGCACAGATTGAGGCTTGAATGATGTGAGACCCTTCTCGACCGCGATCGCGTAGAGGAGAAGTTGAATTTTATTATTCTTACACCACGATCCAAACTGCGTTGCCGTCGACGCGGTTGATTTATAGTCGAAGATGGCAAGATTTCCGCGCCGATCCGAATCGATTCGATCAATGCGCCCGACGAACTTCATCGCGCCCGGCTCGGGATTTGCGAGGAGCTCTCCCGTCGAGGGACGAATGTACCCGGCAATATCGACTTCCCGACCGATGGTCTTCGTCTCGGGAAATTTGGTTCGGTTCTCCTTTTCGAATGCCAGAAATCGTCGAGCGAGATCCACGTGCCGTGCCTTGAGCGGTGGCCAAAGTCGGAGATCCGCGAGTTCGAGTCTTGATTGCTCGCGCGCGCTCTCCACGACGTTTCCGAGTTCTTCCTCGCTCAGATCAAACCTCATCGGCTCTTTCGTGAGGATCTCGAAGAGTTTGTGCATGAGACTTCCCCGGCGACTCGCATCGACTTCGAGATCTAGCTCGGCGACATCAGAGAGTCCCATGAGTCGTTTCGCAGCGAAGATGAATGGGCAGTTGAGATAGTCCTCGATTCCTGAGGGCGAGAGTGTCTCAACGAGGTTCTGTCCGAAGGATTGAAGCTTTTCTTCACCTAAATCTTCGCGGAAGGACCGCTCAAGATAACGACGTTGTACGGCTGACCAGCGCCGCGCGACCGCGATCGTCTCGAGATCCGAACGCTGCAGTTCATCCCAGCGAGTCTTCTCAGGGATCGTGAGCGTTTTTCCGTCACCCGCTTCTCGCGAACCCCGAACCCAAAGCCACGAGGGCGCTTGAGCTCCGCCGTTAAAGTCGGTTTCGGGAACGCAGAGGACGAGTTCGCGGGCGTTCGCCTCCGTGACCCACCTCGCTTCGAATTCCAACCGCGCCTGGTCTTCGCTCGCGAGATGAAATCCAAATTGTTGGGCAAGACTCCAGATATCGGAGAAGAGAACTGCCGTTCCACCCGACTTTCTCAAAGCCATCTCGGTAAGGCCCAGCACCATCATCTTTGTCGCCGCCGAATTATCCGCGGAGGTAAGATTGATGCACGCGACCCCATCGGGATCTCCGTCCTTCACTCGACACTCGACCTTACTGGCGAGCTGCTCAAGGTAAGTGAGCCAGCGTTTTACGGTCAGTCTCATCGACTGTGGAACTTCGGAGAAGAGCCGCTTAAAGAGCGACTCAACTCTCTTCAGTTCGGTTTCCGCGGGGAGTTGGCGGAGACTCCAGCTGATGAACTCGTCGCGCGAGACTTCATCGCTCGCACGAAGCTCCACCGAAAATTTCTGAGAAATCGCCTGCGCGCGGTTCATGTCCTCGCGACTGTAGAGAGTCGAGTACAACATTTTAAACCGGTCGTACGGGATCAGCTTCGGTCCACCGTCATCGACGTCAAACAATGCGAGCTCAACGTCGGATTCACTGAACGAGCCCGTGCGCAGTCGCAGGTTCGCCATGAATCTCGCGATGTCAGGGTAAGAGTGAAGGCGACGTACGTGATCTTTTTGGCAGGGAATGCCCTCTTCTTCAAGATAACTCGCGAGCGCCGGCCAATAGCATTCAATATCGGGAGCGACGATCGCAATTTCGCTGGGCCTTGCTCCCGCATTAAGCCAACGGCGAGCTTCGGCCACGGCGCCCTTCACCTCGGCGATCATGGTCGTGTACTTGCGGTACGAGCGGGGCGCGGCCGTGATCGGATTTTCGAGGCGTTCCTTTTGAATTTTGAGTTTTCTCTCGAAGATCTCGTAGGCGACGAGTGTTTTAGGATACTCAGCCACCCAGCCAGGCTCGGGCCGCAAAATCGAAATATCCAGCGTCTCCGAAAGTTGAATGAAGAGATCGGCTTCGACTTGACTGAGTTCCGCGCCGAGATCCACGAACAAGGGCTTCGACCAAGATTCTTTTAGCGAAGGTTCGTTGACCAGAACGCCGCTCGCCCATTGAGGAGCGACGAAGCCATCAACGAGAAACTCTCGCCAGAGCTTGAGCGAGAGATCAAACCATCGGCCCCAACGCGCGGCGCTCGTCGGATTTTCTTCGAGCCATTCGCGCATCATCTCCTCGCCATCGGGGTGCGCGAGGATCGGCATGAACTGGGTCAGGTAATCCGAAGCTGCCTGAGCCGCACCGGGAGCCTTGGCCCAGTCGAGATCACTTAAGGCGAGTTTCTGCGCGATGAGGGTGACGACGAATTCCCGCGAGACGATTTGCAGATCGGGGCGTAAGCGCGACAGCAGTGATTTCCAAAGTTCACTCGCACGCAATACGCTGTCGCCCGGAAGAAACTCGCGAGTTTCAAGGAGACTGCGGTTGAGATCGAGTTTGGATTTCAGATCAGAGAAGAGCCAAGTCGCCTGCGCGGGATCAAAGCGTTTGAAAACTTCGTCTTGATCTTTCGGTGACGTGATGGAAATGACGGTGATCATGCGTGCCCCAAGCTCGATGTTGAGTTGCGGGCCCGTTTACGTCAGGAATTTAACGTCGTTGCTTGAGCCTCCGGCGCTCACCGGATTTGCCGCCAGCTCCTCCTCCACCACCACTGCTACTTCCTCCGAAGAAGAAGAACGGGTCGAATCCGATTTCGAAAGTGAGCTGAGCCATGTAGCGACGGTCTTCGCGTTGACCGGGATATTCTCCGAGCTCGACGCCCCAAGTGGCCACGTCAGCCCGCAGGAGAGCGAAATCCAGCCCGACGCCCGCAGTGTAATAACCTTGGTGCAGCCCCACTCGCAAGTCAAGGAGCGGGAGATCCACCTCGACGCCGAGATTGATTTTCTTTCCGAGCTGGACGTCAGAGCGATTCAGATAGCGGAAATCAAACGCCGGCGTGATCGTGATGAGCGGTGCAGAAATTTGGAGCGAGCCTCCGATCACCATCTCGGGCTCCGATCGCGGCGGAGGCCCAAGCCCCTCTTCGTGCGTGAACGCCGTGTAACCGATATCACGCATGACGAATGTCAACGCCGGGCTCACGGGCCCGGGGAGTTTGAACTTTGCCCCAAGATCCAAGCCGTATCCGGTTCCACGTCGCTTGAACTCTTGTTTTAAACTTTCCCCATCTAGGGATGCGAGTGTCCCGCCGCCGAGAGCCTTCGTGGTTCCCGTACGGTTGATGCGTTTTCCGACGAGCCCTATCGTTGCGACCTTGGGGATGAGCGGAACCGCGAAGCCGATCGCACCGCCGTAGTCGACGATGAAGTTAGGCTGAATCATCGGATTTGGCGGATTGCTCACGACGACGCCGGCATCGGCATGGCCGAAGACCGCCGCGGCAAACCCAGGAACGCTGATGGCGCTCTTGGCTCCCGCTCCCGCCCACGTTCTCTTGCCGTAGAGTTTCTCGACGGTGCCGGCAATATCGTCGGCGATTTTTTCCGCGAGCTTCGCGTTGTCGATGGCCTCTTGTCCATTGAGCCCGCCGTGGATGTCAAAGACGGTCCAGTTGACACCGCTGATTTCCTGAAGAGCCGCTGGATTGTAGAAGAGCGCATCGGCATCATCGACGACCGCCGTGTAGGCATTCCCCATTCCGAGCGCACGCGTGCTATACCAGTTGTTTAGGAGCTCAGTCGAGTTCGCCGTCGAGACCGCGAGCAAGAATAGCAACGCGAGCACGACTGCAGCGTGCAATCTTGCCTTCGTGAGTTGCCGGTTTTCTCTCGTTCTCTCGTTCATCTCATGAGCCTCAAAATTAAAAACATAAGCATGCGGGGCTGCTTCCCGTGGCGCCGCCGCAAGTTCCGAAGCCGAGTTCATTTCCTTTGATCATCGCCCGTAACGCTAAGACCTCGGGCGCTGTGAACGCGCTCGCCGTCGTCTTCGTGCAAACGCTCGCGCTTCCCGCCGCGGCCGCGATTCGCGTGCACACAGTTGAAATCGAACTCGTCACGTCGCCCAAGAGCGCGGAACCCGCCCGCGCGAGCGCAAGGATTCCAATCGTCAGACCGGTTCCGAGTTGTCTCGTGTCAGCGTCCGAAATCGTCGAGCAAGAATTAAAGGCCGGCGCCGCCGTATCAACATTGCCGTCATCATTCTTGTCGGCGACCCGCGCGAGGTACGTTCCGATTTTCGCGAACTCCAGAAACGCGAGGAAAACCCAATCGTCGCTCGTCATCTCGGCCGTCGGAATCGCGAGGAGACTTTGTTCCGCCGCGAGGCAATCCTCGGGCCGCGTCGACACCGTCGGTACATTGGCGAAGGCGCGAGTGAGAACCGTGAAGACGGTCGTCGAGCCCATGTCTTTAAGTTTCTCGGCGAGTTCGATCAGGTTGAGACCGCAGCGCCCGGCGTAGGCGACACCTTTGATGAGTCGCCCGTCCTTGGAGGCCTGACCCTCGGTCGTCATTTTCTCAATCGTCTGGATCGCGGCCGTGTACTCCTGATTGTCGATCGCCATCTGTGCGGCATAGAGGAAGGCGTCATCTGAATTTTTGTCGGCCATCTCTTCAAACGCGTTCGGGCACCCGGAAACTCCGAGCACCCATGGCGAGAGCAAAATGAGACTAAGAATTTTTCGCATCCTGCTTTCCCCTCTCAAAACCGAAGTGAGAATTTGCCAACCCATCGCCGGTCCTCGCGAGGTCTGGTATCGGTTCCGATTTCTTCTCCGTATGTCGCCGCTTGAAGCTGAAAGCGCTCGGTCGCAAGTTCGATTCCCGTCGTCCAATATCTCTGATTCATCCCGCCCCTCAGGAAGAAGAAGTCAGCGAAGTTAAACTCAAGACCCGCATGAAATCTCCGCATGTGATCTTTCTCTTCACTCGCCGTCTGGACGTTGTGATATTCCGCGGTGACTTGCATTCGCACCCGGTTCGAGAGAATCGGGGAAACCGAAAATCCCGCATCAATCGTTTGCTTGGTATCTTGTGGCCGCGTTTGCGTGTTGTAGAACATCCCGCTCTTGAGCGTGTACGACGTGTTACCCGCGTCCCGCACAACACCCGCGAGGGATGGCAGCCACGCAACCGGAGCCGTGAGAATCATGCCGACATCCGCCGCGACTCCCGTGCCTTCGCTCGATTGATTTTCCACCGTGATATCCGGCTGAGACTGCGGGATGTCCTTGTGAATCTCCACGCGATTCACCGCCCTTCCCGTCACGCCGATCTTTACGATCCCGCTGAAGAGTCGAAAGCAATAACCGAGGACGAGTGCATAATCGTTCGTGTAATCCAATCGGAAATCGTTCGTCGCCGATCGCGCTTCCGCATCGTTGGAGTATTTCGCATGCAGACCAATCCCGAAGTTCGGAAGGACCACCGAAGGAAACGCCTGAAACTTCGTGTGCCAGTGTTTATCCTTACTGCGGTTCAGAGTTTCCCTGAGCCCGTTCAAGTTCCAAATTTTGCTGAGGTCGCTGGCCGTCGCGGAAGCCGTGTTGTTGAGTCCCCCGGAGATCTCGGGATCCGCTAACGTAAAAGTCGCCTCGCGGAGCTTTCCCAACCCCGCCGGGTTCGTGAGGAGTGACGTCTCATCGTTCACCACCGCCGTATAGGCACCGCCCATTCCGAGCTGTCTAACTCCTGTATAGAATTCGAAGATTTCCGCCGAACGCACGCGTTGCGGGCCACTCACGATCGCGAGGGCTACGGCAGTCGCTATTCCGCATTTGAGATTGAATTTGTTGGCCATTCTTCGACTCCATCCGTGGGTCATACTGAGACATCGGCCCAATTACGAATCGAGTTGAGACAGGCTCGGCAAATACTACCTTAAGTCGGGCTTCCGGCCTCACCTCCAGGACGAAGGTACCGATAAGTTTGAAGGACATTTTGGAAGGAACCGCAATGACATCGAAGACACCTGTACGTTTGTTGAAAGTCACTGCTCTCGCTCTCTTCGCGCTCCTCTTGAACGTCGGCTGCGAGTCGGCGGACGATCGTCAGCTCGCCTCCGCTCAATCTTGTTTAGATGACGCGCGAACCGAAGCCGACGCCAATCTCTGCATCGAAAAGGTGGCGGGCATCGAAACGCCCGCAGCCTACCTCGTTCGTTGCTCGGCGAATTTCATCGCTCAGGGCTTCACCGGAACGCGAGTCGCTTCCGCGTTCGAACGGATGAATGACGACACCGGCACCTCAGGCTCCGACCCGATGATCAACATCATGGGGTACCTCGTTTTCACGGGGAACAGCTCGTACCACAACGTGGGCGCCACTGTTCTGAATTGCCAAAAGTCAGGCGTACGCTCAATGGAGCGCCTCGCCCTCGTCGCGCAGCTCGCGACCGAAACCGCGAGCCTCGGCGGAATCACGAACCTTGAGGATCTTGATCCTTCCACCATCGATCATGATCAACTGATGCAAACGATCAAGACTGCGATCGACGCGGTTGCCGCCAAGACTCCTGCAGAACTCGCAGCCCTCGGCCAAGTCGCCATCAATCTGAATTCATCACTCTGCGGTGCGGGCAGCTCGTTCGAGGGCGAAGAAGTCTGCAACTATATGTCAGACGCCCTCGCCCAAGCCGGCTCCAACGCCCCCGGCCAACTCGCAAAACACCTCTTCGCCATCCTCGAACAGAAGTAGGGGGTACGCCGTACCGCAGGCGGTACGGCGTACCTTTTGCTTTGCGCGCCGCGGCCCTCCGCCGCTCGGATACTTTGCGCCGGGCAAATCCGCCAATACAGGCTTCTTTGCTTCTGGCGGTGAGCATGAGAGTTGCCAGGGTATCCGCTCATGCCAAGAACAAAACTGATCATCAATCCCGACTACTATTACTTCGCTACCGCTCGCTGTTCGAATCGTGAATGGTTCGGACTTCCGATGGAAGACACGTGGTCCCTCATGTCGGACTATCTATTTCTCCTTCACCACGGATTTAGATTCGAGATTCAGGCTTTTGTCCTGCTCGGCAATCACATCCACATGATTGTGAAAGCTCCGAAGGGAAATTTGAGCGACGGAATGGCTTACTTCATGCGTGAAACGAGTAAAGCGATCGGCCGAGCTCGCGGTCGGATCAATCAGATATGGGGAGGTCCATTCCACAAGAGCGCAATCACCTCGACCGCGCATTTCAGAGCGGTGAGAAGATATTTGTACCGCAATCCTGTTGAGGCTGGCATCGTTGAGCGAATTGAACAATATGAGTTTAGTACGCTTCGTACCCTTTTGGGATTGGATCGCGGAATCATTCCGCTTGGCGAAGACGTTCACCTCTTCGAACATACAGAGGCGGAACTTGCGTGGCTCAACACCCCTACCGCAAAGCACATCACCAAGGC
>SXSP01000063.1 GCA_005792225.1 Bdellovibrionales bacterium
TGGCTATTCCACGAGTTGCGGACGATGAAAGCTTGAAGATCATCATCGAACCCGACAACCATAATGCGGTGGGATTGCGGGGAGGATGCAAGTTTTCCGCGAATCGATTCGTAGGGCACTTTCAAGAGACCCGTCACTGAATCGAAATAGGATTCTCCGGTCACGGGATCACCCTGAAAGAGATCTCCCTGCATCGAGAGAGTTACGGGTAACCTCTGGCGAACCACGTTTTTTAGATCCGCGATCGAACGCGTATTCCTATAATCCCCGAATAGGACGTAATGAGGCATGCTGAATCCGTCGACCGCGCCAAAGCCGGGATCGATCACCGCCTGCGACGAAATAGAAGGCCGATTCAACGACAGATAGGCCCTCTTGGTGACCAAAAGATTATCCTCGGGCCACATGTAATCCGGCAAGATCGCGCCGCTTGAACTTAAAATACCGCGATCCTCAGCCGTCAGCTGGAGACCGATGCTCGAGTCCCACTGCTCCGGCGGTAGATCCATCCAATTTTTCGCGTGACGGTGGAACCGACTGAGTCCCACCGGCCAACCATAGTGCGCAAAATGAAGCTCTAGCGCTCCGACCTCGGCCTCCGCCATGCAGGAGCCGACATCTCGCTGATCAATCCCTAGGGTCCTCGCCGGTAATTGCACGGGATAAACGGCCTCCGCCCAAGCGGAGCATGACAAAACCATCGATAGAAACGCGCCCAACACCTTCATTTTTCCCCCCCACTTAATTCTCAAGCGATGTCGTATTCTCGAGCATCCAAGTGAGAACACGGTCCCAGAGTTGAATCTCGCTCTGGGTCACGGCGATTTCGGTGAACCACCCAGGATGAGACGTCGCGGTCAGCTTCACGCGAAGATCCCCCGCTTTCGGAAACATCGATCCCGCATCGTCACCGCAGTAAGCGTCATTAAATTTTCCAGAGTAAAATTCCGCAACGCGATCGACTTGGGGCATCTGCTCGTTGTAGGCCAGTTTTGCGAATTGCAATGTTCTCGAGGTGCGACTCACTTGATCAAGGAGCATTTTAAAGATGGCCTTCCGTGCTGCTTTACGCTCATTTTCCGAGGCTGTAGCACTCGCCACCACAAGTTTATGTCTTCTAAAGTTTTTCAGTAATTCAATGACCTTCGCGCGGTCACAGCTGAAGGGAGCTGCGAACGTCGTATAGCGCTTTTTCATGTATTCGTAAGTTTCCAGAAACGAATCCGCGTTGAACGAATAGACGGAGTAGCCGCCCTTTTTCCATGCCGCTAAATCCTCGATGTAGACATAGGGAACCGCAAAATATCCCGGAAGTGGAAGGCTCGACATCTTGCCCTTCATTTTGGCGAGTTGAGCCTGTTGTTCCGGCGTGATTGAACGCACGTCAAAATTTGCTGCAATTTCACTCATCGAATTCCAGGTATTGCGTACGATGAGAGCTTTCAGATCGTCATCGTACCCGACGACGGTCACTGTATGGTTGACCGGATCCGTGCGAAGAGTTTCGCGAACGCTTCCGTAATCAACTTTTAAGAGGCCGCTGACTTTATCAAAGGCGTCTAGGCGAGATTGAAAGAGCGCACCATTAAGAGTCAAGACAACCGGCCGACGCTCTCGCACCAACTTCTTCAGGTGGGCGAGGTTTCCCGATGTAAACGATGAACCAAAGTTGTAGTTCGTTTGTTTGAAACCGAAGCCCCTCTTCCACTCGTTCGCCTCGGCGAATTCAGGATCAACGACAGCTTGTTGCGAAACCGAGGGCCTCGTTCCACCGAGGGTTTCGCCGAGAAGGCTTCCATCTTCTGGCCACATGAAGTCAGGAAGAACCGGGCCGTTTTGCTCGAGAAGTTCACGATCCGCACCCGAGCCATTGAGGGTCTTCGCGTTCTGGTAATACGTACTGAGCCCGATCGGGAGACCGCCGTTGGCGAAAATCTGCTCAAGCGCTCCCACCTCAGCATCGGCGCGCGCTGAATCTTCAAGGCGCTGGTCGGTACCGAGGATTCGCGTTGGGAGTTGTTTAGGATACACCGATTCCGCGGCGTGCGCGGAGAAGGCGAAGAGGATGAGAACGCTTGCCAATTTCATAACTTCTCCGAATTAGAAAGAAAGAGGCCGGGACCCAAATCATCCCGGCCTAAGGTGCCTTACTGGCGCTCAACCATGCGGTTCAGAACATCGAGCAATCGTTGGTTCATGAGCGTTTGCGGCTCAAGATCGACACCCTGCTCGCTGGCGATCGATTCGATCGAAGCGAAGAACTCCGAGCTACGGCATGCGTGCAACTTCGCGAGGTAGTCCTGCTTGCGAACATCTTGAAGCGTCATGCTGTCAGGCGCCGCGATCTGATGTTTTTGCATGGCCTGCGCGACGAGCGGCTGAATGCCTTGAACGTAGTTCGAGACTTCAACGATATCGTCGTCGACCTTCTGCGCGAGCGAACGCATGCGCGCGATCGGAACCGAATTCGCGACTTCTGCCTCGATGGGACGGATCAAGCCGTCATACTTTTCCGTCCAATTGAGATAAACTTTTCCCATGCAGACGAGAGCGGGCGTCGCCATCAGGTCGTAGCCGATTCCGACTGTCGTCTTATAGTTGTTGTAATCGCTCACGATCGTTTGTGCGCCACCTTCAGCCATCGTTCTCTCGGCGGCTTCCGCATTTGCAGAAACTTGAACCGCAGAGAGGACAACCAAGAGACTCATTAAACCCTTCACAAAACCTCCTAAGAATTTTCGATGATTCACGAACCTTTCGAACTCATCGCATCGCACCTTCTGCAAGAGGATTGCCGGACACTTACGTGATTCCTCGCCACTCGTACTGCTCTTAAGCAGCTCGAGCAGCGCACCATGAGCTCGTTATTTCGTTCTGATCTCGAAAACTGGAATGAAATCCCAGACTGCACCCGATGGTGGTCGAGCCGGACGCCTCCGGACGGCGTCTCGTCCGCATTCAGGCCAACTCACTCGTGGTCCTTACCTTGCACAGCCCGGTGAATTGGCGAAGCCGACTCGGCGGGAGTGAGAGACCATGCGAATTTCGATTGTCGCGCTGACGATTTTTCTCTCGATGGCCCATGCAGCGTGCGGGATGAAGAACCGAGCGGGCCAAATCGAAGGCACCGGTGCGGGGGAAAACGTCATCAATGGCGACGTTGTTCCCGACAACCATCCGACGAAGAGTTCCATCATTCAGATCGTTGACACGTCGATCGTGCAGAGCCTTCAACGCATCTGCTCGGGTGTGATCATATCTGAGAATGCGGTGCTCACGGCGACCCATTGTCTTTATTACGAGACATCAGCTCGTCCCAAAGCTCCGGAGAGCTACCGAATGCGCGATTTGACGAACCTGCTTGTTTCCATGGATGCGCGTGGCGTGGCGATTTCAAAGGCCATCATCGATGTTCGTGCTTTTCCGCTTCCAACGAGAGCTCCCAACGGAAATGACTTAGCACTCCTCAGGCTTGAAGACGGGATCCCTCGCGGGATCACACCGGCGACCCTTCTCGGGGATTCAAGCATCATGAAACCCGACCAAACAGTCTTCGTCGCCGGCTACGGTAAGGTTCTCACCAATGCGCCTGAATCCGTCGTGAGCTTGAGATCAGGAACCATGGTCATTAAGGGCGACTTCAGCCCGAACGAGTTGGAACTCAAAAAACTTCCCGAAAAAAACCAAATTACCTGCAACGGCGATAGCGGCGGCCCCGCCTTCGTCGACGTCGGTGGAAAGTTTTTCCTCTGGGGCATCAATCGGGGCGGTGACCCGTTTTGCTCCTTTCAATCTGTTTTTACGAAGGCTTATAACTATGCGGCTTGGATCGAATCGGTGGTCGAGGAGTGGCGCGGGGAATCGCGCGACGTGAGACAAGCCCCCATACAGCGAGAGGTGAAAAAGTGAAACTCCGAGAAAAACTAAGATGTCTCGTCCTGACGAGTCTCTTCCTGGGACTCGCGGCGGGCTGCCAAGACGGAAAGACCGAGGTCGAAACTCGTCTGGCAACAAAGGAACAAATTCAAAAGTGGCTCGCCGAGTACGAGATCACGCCGAACGTTCCGGATCGCTCGTCGCTTGACCAAAAATTTCGGCCCGAGCGTTTTCTTCCTAAAATTCATTCGTGGTTTGCGACGAGAGGTAACCTCCAGCGCCCCATGAACCTCGGAAGCGGCTGGTCCATCATGAAACTCCGACCCATCCCGCCGTGGGTGATCGCGGATCTCGACCGGATCCTCATCGACGACACTCATCGCCGCGTATCCTTCGCGGTCCTCACGAAATCATTTTGGCGACAAGTTCAGGCCGCGCAAAATCGGGTGGAAATCGGATTCCTCAGTTTTGACAACTCCGTTGTCGTCTCCGGAGTCTACTTCCACAGCCTGAAACTCGTCGGCCTCGACATCTTCTCGGAGCCAAACACTCTCCCCCACGAACTCCGCCATGCTGATCAAGGTGATCGCCTCGATAAAATCGCAAGGTCTCATCGTCCATGGTTCTCGCCAAAGGTGCTCGAGCGCGAATGTCTCGCGGTCGCCTCCGGAGCTTTTGCGGAAGTCGATGCCACGAGCTACGAGCTTGCCAACCATCTCCACCGCGGCCTCGAGAATGAGTTCCCGGTTGAGCCCCGATGCCAGGCTCTGGGAAATTGCGAGACCTACCCGGTTCCACAATACCCGAATTTTTCGTTCTTCATGGTCAACATGAACTACCCCGTTGAGGCCTTTAAACGCATCCTAAACGAAGAATCTTGCTCCGAAGATTTCAAGCAACTCACACGCGAAATCATCGCGGTTCAAGACGTGGCCTCCAACGATCTCGTCGACGCCCTCGCGGCCGTGACCCGCCCGTCCCAAGCTATGGCCACGGCCTACCGAGTCCGTGCGGCCAACCGCTGCGACCGCCAATCCAGCATCGCCTGCGACCAGGCTCTGGAAGCCTTCCAGCGCCACGCGAGCGAGATCGACACGATCCGCGCCGCCTTCACCCAAAAGATGGCCCAGGAACGAACCGAACGCCCCAAACGTCTCCTCCAATGGACCCAGCGCCTCCCCCGCGACGTGAAGCACGACCTGTGTCACTTTGCTAAGGGGTTTGAGTTTATTGCGGACTGCAAACAGGTGATCCGCTGAAACTGGCCCCTTTGATTGTTGTTGGCGGAAGACTTGCTCTTCCGCCAACCCATGATACGAAACTGCTTTCATTGCGAACCCACATCCGAAGACCTGTCCGGCAATCCGAAAGTCATCCGCTTCGGATCTTTTTACAGGCGATCTGACTCCCGACTCATCCAACGCTTTAAGTGCCTCGAGTGCGCACGCACGTTCTCGCACGCGACCTTCGCGGCCGCCTACCGCCAGAAAAA
>SXSP01000064.1 GCA_005792225.1 Bdellovibrionales bacterium
CCACAGTGAGCGTCGCGCGCTCTTTCATGAGACGGATGAAGAGACGGGCAAGAAGGTGAGAGCTCTTCAAGGCGTCGGCATCACTCCGATGCTTTGCGTGGGTGAATCACTCTCTGAAAGAGAGAGCGGCCGCACGAATGAAGTCATCATTCGACAACTTCGTGCGGGTCTTGCGATGAGAGACGTATCGAAACCCGTCATGATCGCGTACGAACCCTTCAGGGCGATCGGCACCGGAAAAGTCGCGACTCCGGATCAGGCCGGAGAGGCTCACGCGGTTCTCCGCGGTGCGCTTCGCGAAATTGGCGGCGCTTTGCTCGCCGAGAACACGCCCATCCTCTACGGTGGAAGCGTGAAACCCGACAACGCGGGCGCGATCCGAGAGCAAAAGGAAGTCGATGGATTTTTGGTCGGCGGAGCTTCTCTCGAGATCGATTCGTTTCTCGCCCTCTGCGCGGATTAAGTCTCGATGGAATTAGCCACTCGATTCTTGAACGAAGAAGATGCTCCCAAAGTCTTTGAACTCTACCGTGCGATCGCCGCCCAACCGGGTGGATTCGCCCGCACGGCCGAAGAGATCTCGCTCGAGTACGTCCAGAAGACGTTGCGAGCCGCGGTTCAAAACGGAATCGGCATCGGCGCGATCGACAAATCGACCGAACAATTGGTCGGCTCGATCATCGCGCGAAAACTCGGCCCTAAAGTTTTCGACCATGTCTTAAGTGATCTCACGATCGGTGTTCATCCGAATTTTCAGAGTCAGGGGATCGGGCGGAGGATCTTCCTCGATTTTCTCGAACATGTTCAGGCCGCGCGCCCCGACGTTCTTCGAGTCGAACTGATCGCGCGTGAATCGAACCAACGCGCGATCGCCTTTTATGAAGCAATCGGTTTTCGCAGCGAAGGTGTTCTTGAACGCCGGATTCGCAAGCCCAATGGCGACTTTGAGTCCGACATCGCGATGGCCTGGATCAAGCAGTAGGCTTAAGACGCCAAGCGCTACTAGGCGTGAGGCGCCAAGGGTTATAAGCTGCGGTGCGTTAGATGTCACGCAGGTTTGCGAGATTGCTCATGTTCATGCGATGATGCGTTAAGTCATTAGACAGATAATTCAACGAATACGAGAGGTTAGAAAACTGACAGTGGTTTTCGCGGCTGGCTCCGCGTACACTGATTTCAGGCTTAATGAGGGCTCGTGCAAGGCGAGCCTTCGCAAATTCTGTGGGACTCTCGAACCTTTTATGAGGAGAGCCCGTTTGGAAAACAAAAGAAAAAGACCCGTCGCGCGGATCAAACCCGAGGCGAGGACCCAGCGTTTTCGCCGTCAGGCAAAATTCGAACTCACTCCCGTCGAGGAGCCCGTTCACTTACGACGCTGCCACCTCTGTGATGCCGTCAACGAAAGTCAGGGCGAAGTCGTCTCCCGATGCGAAAGCTGCGGCAAGTTCATGGCGCCGTTTTACTTCTTCAAAGAATCGGAAGTCGTCGCTTATTCAGATCATGACCTGAGACCGCCGGCACCGCCCGTGGAGAAACTCAGCGAAGAGCGTCTGCCGATCCGGGGGCTCACCGCTTACTGGTGAGCGTTTTCGTAGACAGTCGAGTCGGTGCTCCAGTAACTTGGGTTATCCATCCAAGGAGTGAACGTGGGCACCGATTTTCCTCCCATCGGACTCGAAGACATCCAACGCGCGAGCCTCTTCCTGAAGGGTAAGATCGTCCGCACCCGCGTGCACCTCGCGCCGCCTGCACTCGGCGTTCCGGGAACCCAACTCTATTTCAAGTACGAAAACGAACAGCTCACGGGGAGCTTTAAAATTCGCGGCGCTCTCAATCGCATGAGTTTACTGACGCCCGAGGAGCGAAGTCGCGGTGTCGTCGCCAGCTCCGCGGGAAATCACGCTCAAGGAGTCGCGTACGGCGCCAAAATTTTCGGCGTACGTGCGCACATCGTGATGCCGGTCACGACGCCGATCGTGAAAATCAACGCGACGAAATCCTACGGCGCCGAAGTCATTCTCCATGGCGAGTATTACGATGAGGCGTTCGCGTTTGCGAAAGAGCTCGAAAAAGAAAAGGGCTACGTCTTCGTTCATCCGTACCAAGATGCCGGCGTGATCGCCGGGCAGGGAACGATCGGTCTTGAGATTCTCGAAGACCTATCCGATCTCGACTCCGTCGTCGTTCCGATCGGAGGGGGCGGGCTCTGCAGCGGAATCGCAACCGCGATGAAGGCGCTCAAGCCGTCTCTTAAAATCATCGGCGTCGTTTCCAATCAAGCTCCAGGCATGCGCGAACTCTTCAACGGAAAAAAGCATCCCACCCAAGCCAAATCGGCTCCGGTCCCGAAGCGCGTGATTTCAACGATCGCCGAGGGGATCGCGATCAAGAGTCCGAGCGCGCAGATGTTCGACAGCTACATCTCAAAGCTCGTCGATGAAATCGTCGAGGTCGATGACAACGAAGTCGCGCAAGCGATCGTCTTACTTCTCGAGAAGGCTAAGACCGTCACCGAAGGCGCGGGAGCCGCGGGAGTAGCCGCCGTCCTGACGTCAGTTCTTTCGGGACGAATGCTCGATCTCGGAAAAAAATCTTGCGTGGTTCTGTGCGGAGGTAACATCGACCTCAATGTCATGGCGAAAGTCATCGAGCGGGGACTGCGGCAGGAGCATCGACTGGCGCGACTGACGGTCGTCTGCGAAGATCTTCCAGGGAATCTCAACCGAATCACGAACGTCATGGCCGAGAATCGCGCGAACATCCTCGAGGTGTACCACGACCGCGTGTCTCCCGAGCTCGGCCTGCGTGAAACGCGTATCGATCTTCTCGTTGAAACCGCGAGCGATGAGCACATCCAAAAAATCCAGGCCGCGTTAAAAGCAGCCGGATTTAAACTCGTTTAACCGGCATCATCCTCGGGTGGCGCGCCGAAAGCTCCGCCGCCCGCGCCGAAGAAATGAATTTGATCGCCGGCATTGAGCGCGATGCTGCCGTCGGCGTTCGGGATTTCGGTGAGTTCACCAGAACCCTTCCGGCGTACCTCGATTTTCGCTGCCGTGCCGGATTTTCCGCCGTCGATCCCGTCGGCCTTCGCGATCGAAGGGCCGAGCGCCCAGCGCGCGGTGACGGGAGCAAGACATTCAAACGAGTAGAATGCGCCGTCGCCTCCGCGGCGAAGACCTCTACCGCCCGAGTTCGTACGAATTCCGCAACCGAGAACCCGCAAAGGGTAGTCACGTTCAACTTGTTCCATCGAGAAGTCCTGCCCACTTTTCGGCTCCCAAAGTGCGTAGGCATCAAGTCCATCGGCATCCGCCCTCGCGGGCGATCCGGGCTCCAAAGTTCCGGACCAAAATTTTCCGTCGGAAAATTCGAACTGATAATGGCCGCTGACCGTCGCTCCGCCAGCGCCACGGTGAGACGAATTTAGCTGCGCGAACGCAGCTCTTACGAGATCGCAAACGGCCGCTAAAACAAAACGGGTTGAGCGCAGACTTCCCACGGGGCCCTGCCCAGAAAGAAGTGTTCTAGAAGGCGCGCTCACCTGGATCATCGAGAATGTCGCCGCGTTCATGGGAAGCCCATCGGCAAAGAGCGAAGCGGTCACCGCCATGCAGGCGCCGAACGTCATCATTTCGGTGAGAGAAACACGGGTGGAGGATTCCGTACCCGCGAAATCGAACGTGATCCGTGTCTCATCGATGCGGAGCTGAAGTTTTAGAAGCTCACCCGTCGGCAATCTTTGACTCACGGTTTTTGCGCCGAGGGGCAGGTGATGCAAACGGTCCTGGGCCATGCGCGAGCAATCCGCGAGATATCTTTTAAAATTAGCGCGCCGAAATTCCGAGCCTGGGTCTTGACCCGCGGCCTTGAGTTTTTTGATTGCCGTCAGAAGATCCGCACATCCCGCTTGAATCGCGGCCGAAAGCCCTTGCGGAGCCAGCGGATGAGCTGACATGGCCGAGAGGATATCCGTATTGATCTGCCCCGCCATCGCGATTGGCATTGGTGGAACTCGCACACCTTCGGCATCGATCTTGCCACTCTCGGAAATCCGCGCGGGGAGCGAGATCCTCTTAACGAGCAGAAGTTCCGCCTCCGGACCCGCGGTTTCAAACGCGGCGCCCGCGACGAGCGTGAATTCCGAAAGAGTCGTGCCTCCCGAGGAAGGATCATTGAGAAGGGCAATGTCGCGATCTCGAAGTTTCACGTACTTTTGGCAAAGGGCCGCGGCACTTGGAAGTGTCGCGAGATCTGCCGCGCGCTCGGCACGGACGGCAAGAATCGGGCTTTCGGCCTTTGCGCCCGATTCAACGAGAATGAGCGCGCTATTTCCAAGTTCATCCAGGAAACTCGAAAGAAGATCATGAAGCGAATGAGCCTCGGCGGGAGCGAAGTGCCAGGATTTCCGCACGGGGCGAGTCGAAAGTGTCACGGCCGCGCCTCCGAACATGCTTGGGATTCCGCCCATTCGGCGTCCTTCTTCAAAACGAATTCAACATCGGGCCGGCGCCGTTTGAGGAGCGGGTGCACCGTCGTCGCGAGCGCGCCTTGGAGAATCACTCTTCCCCGGATGCCATTGAGTGCATCATGAGCGAGGCGCTCAACAAAACCCGATTCGATATCCTCCGCGATCGCCCGAGCATCAAGTCGGGTCAGACCGTCGGAGAGGCCCGCGCTCTTTCCCCAGGCGAGAAGCGTCTCGTGGATTCGCGATCGGCTGCGATCGCTCACGAGTGCCGTGAGTCCCTCGATCGGTTGCAAGCGGTCCTGAACATATAAAATATCGAGAATCGAGAGCTGCTGCGATTTTCCGAAGAGCATCGGTCCCGGCAGAAGGCCCACGCTCTCTTCACTTAGACCCGGAAAAGACCATTCGCCCATCTTAAGCCCTTGAGACGGGGATAAACCAAGCGGCCGACAGTGACCCCCTGAGACTAAATAAAAATGATCGAGACCGAGATGCAGACGTGTTTCGTTTCCGGCCGCATCTTTGAGCGCACATTCGAGCCCTCCGCGAAGACCACGGCCCGCCTGGGTCCATTCGGTGATCTTGTAATTATCCGCGAGTTCCTTCAGGGCCGACTCGATTTGTCCTCTTTCTTCAGTCACCGCGACATCGGCGTAGGCAAGTTCCGCGGTCGTCGTCCAACGGGCGACCGAACTCATCTCGTCCCGAAGCGCATGCGACTCAAAGACCTTGAAGCCGTTTTCACGAAAGTAACTTGCAACTTGAAGTTCTTGCTCCGGATTCACGCCCGCGTGCGGGAGCGCCACGACCACTTGGTGGATTTTCAAGAGCTCAAATTTCGCCTTCAGAAATTCTAATTCGTCGATGCGAATGGGGGCTTCAATCTTGCCGTCGATCGAAGTTCGTCCGCTGATCCCGAAAATGTAGTCGGCGTCGACCGGCGGAGCTTTTCGTTTGGGCGCGAGCGAGAAAGTGGGGGGGAGAAGTTTTTGTCTCGCGCGCAATTGAGTTTCGAAACCGTTGGCCACGATCACGGCTGGAGTTTGCCCTTGACCTCTCTTGAGCGAACGTTCGACGACGGAACTCGCGACGTGAACCTCAACTGAGGATTTGGTTTCTCCCAGGATCTCCTTGATGCCTTCTTTTAATCCATCCCCGAGCGATTTTCGCGCGAGATACCAGCGAGTTTTGAAGATTGCGTCCTTCGAGCAAAGTTCTGCGAACGATTCGCCGACCGAAAGGCCGAGCTGACATGACATCTTGAATCCCGCTCCCGGAGTTGTTAAGACTGGGCCACCATACCTGGGCCAGTCCGACATTATTAACGAATCCGCCCGAAAATGGCGAGTCCGTCGTTTGATTCCCTGTTCGGTTGGTTGTTGTACTGAAGCGTCGCGGAGGAAACAAGCGTTGACCTTCGCGGGCATTTTGGTTCGAAATAGGTGCAAATTTCAGAGGGGCAGAACTTGGCAGAGGCTTCTTTCGTAGTGACGATCGATGGACCCGCGGCATCGGGAAAATCGTCCGTGAGCCGTGAGCTCGCGCGACGCATGGGATGGAACTGGGTTTCGACGGGGGCGTTTTATCGCGGCCTCGCTTATGTCGCCCACGTCAACCACGTCAGCCTCCGCGACGAAGAAGCTCTCGTTCAGCTCGCAAAGAGCCCCGTTTGGTCCGTTCGCCTCGCGCCGGAGCAAACCCACGTCTTCCTGAACCAAAGGGACGTGACCGAAGAAATCGGCCGGGAGGACATCGGCACGTTAGCTTCGCAAATCAGCTCTTTCCCGCGAGTCCGTTCTGCGCTACTTGATGCGCAGCGCAAGTGCGCTGAAGGTGGCCGCGGCCTCGTCGCCGAAGGTCGCGACTGCGGAACCATCGTGTTTCCGCGAGCTCAGGTGAAGATCTTCCTCACGGCCCGGGCCGAAGACCGCGCCGCTCGCCGCGCAAAGGAAGAGG
>SXSP01000065.1 GCA_005792225.1 Bdellovibrionales bacterium
ACGAGAGGCACGGTTCAGAAGGAAGGAATCAGCGGCGGCTCTTTCGATTTCTACTCCGGGAAGATTGCCATTCTCGCGTCCAGATCAATGCGGATCTCTTTAAGCAGGCTGATTTCATCGAGCACTCGATTGCGAATGTGACCGAGGCGCTGCGAGACGGTGCGATTCTTGTGACCATCACTCGATTTAGAGGCTCGGTTCGGGCGCCTTCCTGAGGAAATTGCTTCGACCGCTCCGGCGTTCCAAGGAACACTCCTACTGAAATGGGAGTTTTTCTCTGGCTTCGAGACCACCGCCAAAATCGCCGAAGCCAGCGCTCGATCGGAGCGACTGGAATACGAGTTTCGCCAGCGCCTTTTGACGGCGATGACGGCCGCCGAACTCAGTTATACAAAATTGAATTCGCTCCAAGAACGGGTGCACGCCGAGGAGGGGAACGAATCGCGAGCTCAACGGTATTATTCGGCAGTGTTAGACGAATACCGCAGAGGTCTCAAAAACGGAGCCGACTTGAAGAATGCAGAGGCAGCCCTTCTTGAGAGTCAGGTGAGGGCTGCGGAATATAAGTATGCTTTCATCAATACTAAGAACAAGTTGGAGCGAGACATCGGAGTCTTCATCGAGACGGAGTCTCATGAGGAAAAGAAAAAGTGATTCCTAGAAGACAAAGATGACGATGACACCGATTGGCGAAATCCGACTCAACGCCGACGCCAATCGAGTCTTATTGAGTCATGATTTCGCCAATCGATTCGACGTGAACGAGCGAGCCTTGGTACCTCTTTCCTTGAGGGAAGAGGGACCTCACGCGAAGGGCTCCCGCGGGCGAGCTGGTCGTCACATGTAAGCACCACTCGCTGTTGAGTTGGGGGGTAGATATCGACTGGAGACCCGCTCCTGTCTTTGAGTCGCAGCGACCGGCACCAACACCGTTCACACCGTGTATCGACAAGAAGGCTTCCGCCGACGATTCGATGAGCTGTTGAATGTCGGAGTATTGCGGTTTGGCCATCGCGGAGACGCTCAAGAAAAGACCGACCAGGATGCTTGCCGACATAAATTTCCTTTGTTTAAGACTGGGTGAGGTGGATTCAGTTTACTCTGAATTCCCTTACACAGTTTTCGAAGAAAAGTCGCATGACCTGGACGGGCTGTGTAGTCTTTTCTGATGATTCCCGCGCCTACTCGTGCATATTCGAGGGCTCTTTAATCTCAACACCATTGGTTGAGCGGCGGCGGTCGGCGGAACGCTTGTAGACGATTTTACGTGCGGCATTGATGGAGCCGAGGGGTTCGTGCTCGGGAAGTGAGTGCCAGCCGTTATAGGAGAGAGTCTCGCAGCGAGTGAGGCGCTCGGGCGCGTTGATGTCCTGACCTTTCGGGATGGTCAGGCGGGCCGCGTGAACGAATGGCGTTTTCCAGGGGATCGTCGCCCGATCAACCGGTGTCTCTTCCGGGTTCCTGTCGAGTTGGACGTAGAAGTCAAAGCAGGCGTCGCTCTCCGCGATCTGGCGCGCGAGGTTTTCGCGTAAATAATTTGGGCTCGTCGTCGGCTCACCCGCGCGTGGAGGTGAGCAAGGTTTGGCCATGTACTTCATCGCGCGGTCTCCCAGGCGGTAGGGGACCGGAGTCCAGTATTGCCCAGCGAGGGGATTTTCGAGTTTCATCTTGTCCATCTCGGCGAGGATCTTGTCGGTCGTGGGATTGGATCTTCCTTCGAGGAAATCGAGAAAGTCATGAGCCGTGTCGCTGAAAAAAACTGGGAAGTTTTGCATGATGAAGTCTTGCGTGAGCGCGTCTTCTTCGCCGTTTAAAAGTTTTTTGCCGGCGACACCCACGAGTTTAATGGCCATACCGCGAGCGGATTTTTCGGAATCCTTGCGTGGAGGACCATCGTTTGAGAAGCGAATCCAGGCGGGGTAGCCGCGCTGACTAAACACACCGACGCGGAGATCTCGTGGAAGATCTTGGCTCACGGCAAATTCGCCTTTGAGGCAGCCGTGGTCTTTTGCGAAGACGGGACGTCGCATGCCTTCGCCCGGTTGTACAGGATTGGGTTGCGCTCGCTCAAAGATATCACCGATGCGTTTTGCCAGATCGGCTTCGTTCGCTAAGGCGTACAGAGGTTGAATCACTGCGAGCGATAAAAAGATTTTAGAAAGCCAATTGCGCATGCGTGAACCTCCGGCGGCTCAGTTCGTATGGATTTTCTGAGCAAATTCGGGACCTGGGGTTTACGAGAGGGTGAGCGGATTTCGATGTCGAACTTCTTTGCACCTGGTTTCCGTTTAATGGCTCAAGGGGCAGGGGTTCTCGATTAAAACGGGGAGCGGCGGGCCCTGTTCTCGCATCATGTCCCGCCATGACCAATTCGAAGAAAATGATTCCAAGACGTCAGTTCCTTAAAATGGGCGGCTCGGCCGCGATCGCCACGGCGATCGGGGCACGTGGATCGGCATCGGTCGACACAAAGATCGTGAGCGCAAAGATCCACCCGGCAATCGGGGTCGCGCGAATAGGGAACAGTCCGAGCGGTTACTTCATCGGTCCTGAGGTCACGGAGCCTCCGCTCACTCAGGCGGGCCAGAGTCGCGATGCTGCCGGAGCGCTCAAGCGCCAGGTCGCGCGGTTTCGCGTTTACGGGTACAACGCCGCGGGCGAAGTCGTTCGCGAATTAACGGCCGATGAGGCCAAGATTGAATGGACCGTTCATGTCGCGAACAAGAAGGCGGCTTGGTATCAGTTTCTGGCGGCGCTTGATTTACCAGAGGCAGGCTCCATGGCGGCCGCGCGCCGCAACCCCGATGTAAAGGGTCAAGACCGTAAATCGCTCATCATTGATCCAGGACCGCGTGCGATCACGGGTCAAAACATTTCGGGTGCGCAGTACAGGTTTGATTCGGGGATGTTCGGTTCAACAAGCGTCTCTCTCGGTGAATTGCGGACCGACAGTCGCGGGCGTCTTCTCTTTTTCGGAGGCCTCGGGAAGGCGGGATCACCGGGACGAACGCTTGTTTTCGATGAGCATAATCTTGATTCGTTTAACAATGCCTCCGGCTGGTGGGATGACACCTCCGATGGGCCGGTGAAGGCGAAGGTGACGCTTCAAGGTCGTGAGTTGGAGGTTGAGCCGGCTTGGGTGATCGTGGCGCCTCCGAATTACGCTCCCGACTTGATCGGATGGAGGACGGCTTACGAACTCTTGACGGATGCGTTTATGGGCTCCGGAATGCTGAAGCCACCGGGACAAACATCTTTTAGCCGAGATGTTTTGCCGATCTTAAAGCGACTCGCTTCGCTTCAGTGGGTCAACAAGGGTTTGGAGAAGATCCACGGCCGCGGGAGCGAAATGAATTTCGAAGACCCGAAAATCATCGCGCGCCTCTCTGACAAGCGGGAGATCGAACTTAGAAAGCGCATCAACGCGTTCTTCCGGTTGGAAGAAGGTCAAGGCCGGGTGCGCGAGTTGTGGCCGCAAATGTACGGCGACGCCTACGGGTCCTTTAAGGACTCCGATCGCGAGAATTTACACGTTCCTCAACTCTACAAAACTCATTTAGAACGCTGGGTCGCGGGTGATTACGTGGACGACTGGAGCCTCAAAATCGCCAGGAAGAAGAAACCCTACCGCAGGATTGAGGAAGTTCCATTAGAGCTTCAGCCGCAGATGTTGGACAAAGCGGCACTGCATTTTTGCTTGGCTGACGCATTTCATCCTGGCTGCGAACTCACTTGGCCGATTCGGCACACGTCGATGTATTCATCCCCATTTCGGATTCAGCACCGTGTGGGGCCCGAGCGCGACTACGGCGATCGGCTGACTCAGGATATCGTGAGGCAAGTCGATGGTCCTCTCTACGGGCAAGGACCGGGGGACTTAACAAGATGGATGGCAATTCCGTGGCACGGAGATACTGTTTTCTGCCGCTCTGGCTATGAGTCTGAACTCGATCCATATCTTCCGACTTACTGGCCGGCGAGAGTGCCGAATCAAGTTTTGACCGAGGCCGATTACAAGACGGTGATGAATGCTGAACTCCCTCGAGAAACGAGGAAGCTCGCTTACGACCGTCGTGAGCATTGGCTGCGTGCCTTCGTGCAGTTCGGAATGGCGGATCAGATTCTTGAAATGGTCCGAGACATCTCCAAGGTCGGTGTCGTTGAAGCGCGTCCCGGCATCCAGAACGATCCTGATTTTCCGGAAATCTTTTTTGTCGAAACACTCGCTTCTCAGAAGCCGAAAAAAACAAACGAAGCGCCCACCGGAGCGGGACCCCGCTCTGCGCCGACGCTCGAGGATCTTCAGGCTCAAAAAGCCGGCTTTAAAGACGCAGCTCAGCTGCGAGCGTTCAGACGAGCGAGACGACTCGAATGACGAAAGACTTTGACGTCGTCATTATCGGCGGAGGCCCCGCGGGCGCCGTGGCGGCTCGAGAGCTCGCCAAGAACGGCCGCCGTGTGGCGCTCCTAGATAAACAAAAAGAAAGAAGCCGGCAGAGAATCGGAGAGTCGCTTCCTCCCGCGGCTCGCCCGCTCTTACGCCGCTTGGGTCTACTTGAATTGATGAATTGCGATGCGCATCGGCCGGCGTTTGCCAATTTCTCGTCCTGGGGCCATGGGGCGCTCGACGTTCACGACTTTTTGCAAGATCCAAACGGTCACGGCTGGCATCTCGACCGCGTTCGCTTTGATGCTGACCTCGTTAAAGCGGCACTCGATCAAGGAGTGGTGCTGATCACACGTGAAGTCAGTCGCGTCGAGGAGAAGGAGCTAGAGTTTGTTGTTAGCATCAGCGGAGGAGAGTCGCTGAAGGCCCGATGGCTGATTGATGCTTCGGGAAGATCGGCGGCCTTCGCGAGAAAGCTCGGCGCGGTGAGGGTTCGCGATGATCGGTTGATGGCCATCTACGCTTGGGTTCAGCCGTCATCCCGCGACCGAGATGCGAGAACGCTCATCGAGACGTGCGCGGACGGATGGTGGTACAGCTCGAGGCTTCCGGATTCATCCCGGTTGTTCTCACTCCATACCGATCGAGCACTTGTAAAAGAGGGACTCGATGGAAAATGGCTGGAGAGCTTGCGAGGAACGCGACACTTGAAATCTCTGGTTCCCCGGAAGTTCTCTCCTGAACTTCACGTGGTGGAGGCCGGTGGTTCTCGCCTGAGCCAGTTTGGTGGCAAGAGGTGGTTGGCGGCGGGCGACGCGGCTCTCGCATTTGATCCACTCTCCTCTCAAGGACTCTTCAATGCGCTTTACTCTGGAATGAAGGTCTCTGAACTGATCTTGAAAGAGCTCGCGGGCGAAATTTCGACAGAAGAAGTTGTCGAGCAATACTCGAGTCGCCTCGAGGAGATTCGGGCCATCTACCTCGCGCGCCAAACGCTCTATTACGGATCGGAGAAGCGGTGGGAGGACTCCCAATTCTGGAACGAGCAAAACAGAAATTTAAAAGCGGTGGCCATATGAAAAAGACTCTCTCGATCCTCCTACTTCTGTCGAGTCAAATCACGCTTGCGAGCATCGGGCCTCTCCCACCGCAAGAAGTGGCGAAGAAGAACCTCGAAGCTGCGAGAAAGCGGTTTGAGGCGCCACGTGGACGGACTCGCAACAAAGAAGTTTCTGTTCAGGCATCCCAACCGGTTCCCGGTGCCTTCGTTAAAAATGGTCACCTGATCTTCGACGATAGAGCTTCCGCCACTGCTTGGCTTCGTTTGCGCGCACCTGAGATTAAGAAATCTTTCGGTGCCGTGAACTTTACCGTCGCTGACAATCACGCGTATCAAACGACCGTCCAGGCTTGGGTGGACGAACTTTGGGTTGGATTTAAAAAACTCTTTCCCGCGCAGACGGAAGGCCTTGAGTCTCCGCCCGTGTTGATGGTCGAGAGTGAGATCTCGAATGCTTTTGTCGAGAATCATGATCGCTCGACGGTCGCACATGCGGTGATCGTCTTAACCGCGCTCATCGACGAGGCGGGCGGGATTGAAAAAAAGACGGAACTTACTGGAATTCTCGCGCACGAAATCGCCCACGCGGTTTTCAAGCATGGTTCGCAGGACGTGAAGGAGAAAATCGAGAAGTTCTATGTGCGCGAGGGTGGCACGCTCGGATTTGAATCTAAAAAAGACGACCCGAAGCTTCAGGGAAAAATGAGGCGTTACCTGGACGCTGCCCGGAGCTCTGGGGAATTAACGGATCGGGGACTTCTCAACCTGCCATCTCCCGGCTATGCGAGTCCGTATCTCTACCGCGTCTGGAATCGCATGCGGTCCACTTTATCGGAGAACTCGAATGCCTGTAACGTCGAGAAGGCCGCGATGAAAAGCTGGGGCGACTTGCTGCAATTCTCGACTCTCGAATTTGGCTATCTCGTGAAGGCGTCGCCCGAACAGCTGCGAGGAGCAAGTCAGGATTTGATAGATGCGGAAACATCCTGCTTTCGGGGTCGACGGGCCTCACTGAAGAGGGCGATGGCTGCGGAACTCAAGCTTTCGGAAGAGCAGTTGGAGGCGAGTCCCGAATTCAGCCGACTTCTGTCGGCGTACTCATCTGGCAAGGATTCCGTTGAGGGCCTCACTCGCGTCGTTGAGCTCGAACGCAAGACGATGTTAGAGGTCGAAGCTTCGGTGGATTTTTCTCATCTCGGCTACTACACGACCGAGCAACACGCCGATGATGTTTCGGCTCTCGTGCACGCGTCTCTCGGTCAGCCAGCAGATGCGTTCGGCCGGCTTCTAAAAATCATGATGGCGAATATCCGTGCGGAAGACGCTCCCGCTTGCGAGGCGATCCTCGGTGAGGGTCAAACGCCGGCGATGGGATCTCTCTTCGTCGTTCATCATAGTTATTGCTACCGGATATATAACTTCAGAGAAATCGCGAAACGCTTGACGGTGGATCGTTTGGACGCCTTCGTTCCGCTCGTCGGCTTGGATGTCAGGACCAATGTCGAAGCCCGAGCCCGGTAAGTGGGTTTACGAATTCTAGAATTCGTAACGGGTCTGAGGCGTCGAGTGAATAGCTTTGGTCGTCGGCTCAATAGAATATATTGAGGACCGCGTAAGCCGCTCTCCAGGTCCAGGTTTGCGGTCCGATTCGATTTTCTAGGCTCATGATTTCTTTAGCAACACTTCTTGGTGCCGATAGGGCAAACATACACAATGTTTGTCGTGTCATCGGGAGCTGAAGAGAATGAGTCAGGCCAGAAACGTCGAATTTGTTCAAGTCGAGCGACTTCATAACAGTTTAGATCAAACGGGGCTCCTCGAGGCGTTGGACCGGGTCCAGGCGGTGATCGAATTTGATCTCACCGGGACGATCCTCACGGCAAACGAAAACTTCCTTAAGACCGTCGGGTACACACTCGACGAAATTAAAGGCAAACATCATCGGATCTTCTGCGAGGGACATTATGCTTCGTCCCTCGAATATCAGATGTTTTGGCAGAAGCTCGCTCGTGGAGAATTCGATGCGGGGGAATACAAGAGATTCGGACGAAACGGGCGGGAGGTTTGGATCAATGCCTCGTACAATCCGGTACTCGATGAGAACGGCCGACCTTTCAAAGTCGTGAAGTTCGCAACCGACATCACTGCCTCGAAGACGAGTCAGGCGGAATTTGAAGGAAAACTCAATGCGATCAGCAAAGCCCAGGCGATCATCGAGTTCGATCTCACGGGATGTATTCTGACGGCCAACGAAAACTTTTTGAAGACGGTCGGCTATTCGCTCGAGGAAATCAAAGGAAAGCACCACCGCATGTTCTGTGAGCCGACGTATGCGGCATCCATGGAATATCAAACGTTCTGGCAGAAGCTAGGTCGTGGCGAGTACGATGCCGGTGAGTACAAACGACAAGGACGCGGCGGAAAAGAGGTCTGGATTAACGCCTCTTACAATCCGATCTTCGATGCGAGTGGAAAGCCTTATAAGGTCGTCAAGTTTGCGACGGACGTCACGGAATTGAAACTTCGCAACACGGAGTTCGAAGGAAAGCTAAACGCGATCAGTAAAGCGCAAGCGGTCATTGAATTCGCTCTCGACGGAACCGTTCTCACCGCTAACGAGAACTTCTTGAAGACCCTTGGATACTCGCTCGACGAGATTAAGGGAAAACATCACAGGATGTTCTGCGAAGACGCGTACGCGGCGTCGGCTACTTACCATCAATTTTGGGAAAAGCTTCGCAACGGCCAGTTCGATACCGGTCGCTATAAGCGTCTCGGGCGGGGTGGCAAAGTTATCTGGATTCAAGCCAACTACAACCCCATCTTCGATTTAAACGGGCGCGTTCTGAAGGTCGTGAAATTTGCATCCGACATCACGGCGCAGGTCAGGTTGGAAGAAGACGTGACGAACATCGCGGTGAACTTCGCAAACCAGTCGAAGGAGATTTCTTCGCAAGCCATCACGGTCGCCACGGGCGCTCAGTCACTGGGTGCGACAACAGAGGAGATGAATGCGGCGGTCGAAGAACTGAGCGCGTCGATTGACTCAATCGCGCAAAACAGTCGTTCTGCGGATGTCATCGCAAAGGGGACGCAGACGGAAGCCGATATTGGAGCTCAGGCGATCGCAAAATCAATCGACGCCATGGAGGCCATCAATCGTTCATCCGAGGAAATCAGCGAGATCGTAAAAGTGATCAGCGAAATTGCGAGCCAAACGAATCTGCTCGCATTCAACGCGGCGATTGAAGCCGCACGTGCGGGTGAACACGGTCTCGGGTTTTCCGTGGTAGCCGATGAAGTGAGAAAACTTG
>SXSP01000066.1 GCA_005792225.1 Bdellovibrionales bacterium
AGTTGGCCTGCGAGGGGCTGAGCCGACGAGACCGCGGTTCCCTGAAGTTTGATGACCTTGGGACTTGGATAAGATCCCCCGAGGTCACCCGCGGCACTTCCAGCCGGCGTTCTTGCGTCGGTGAGGCGCGTGTCGGATCCGAGGACCAGTTGAGCCGATGTTGCGTTCCCGCTCGTCGCGACGTCTTTTGTCGCTGCCGCACCGAGACCGGTGACTTCAGATGCGGCGATTGAGATATTCACGCACGAGAAGGTGTCGGTCGTCGAATTAAAGGAAAGAGTCTGTTGAGTGCTGCAACTCGACGGGATTTGTGATGCGCCTAAATTATTCTTGAGTTGTCCAAGACCGAAAAATCCGGGCGCGAGCGAAGTGCCATCGAACTGAAAAATCTGTCCCGTCACCGGGACGGTCGCGGAGATCGCGGTTCCTTGAAGCTTCACGACTTTCGGGTTCGGGTATGATCCGCCGAGATCACCGGCGGCCGTTCCCGAAGGAGCTCGAGCGTTAGTCAGACGCGCGTCGGTGGCTTGAATGACGGTGCCCGCAGTCGTGGCTCCGTCCGCGGCAAGTTGAACCAAGCCGTGAGTCGCGGATGTTGCATTCGCAACCGAGATCACGGGAGCCAACGAAGTTCCCGAGACTGACACGGCACCAACGCCGGTCAGGGTGGGAAGAGAGAGACTGGGAGTTGCCACCCATTCAAGAGTTCCGCTGCCCGAGATGGAGAGGAGTTGTCCCGCAACCCCCGCGCTCTGGGGAAGCGTGAGTGTATAGTTCGATGCGAGATTCGAAGGCGCTACGAGAGATACGCTCTTCGTGTTCGCTGAATTGAAGAGTTGAACGGACTTCGCGCCAACGGTCGTCGCGGACACGCTGGAGCTGACGATCGATCCCGTCGTCGATATTGAAGTCGAACCTCCGATTTGCCCCGAGGTAATAGCCGAACCCGATACTTTTCCGGCCGAGGAGAGGGCCGGAATGTCAGTTTCAGCGAGGCCCGCCCCCGCTGTCACGCGACCGTACTGGTCAGTCGTCAATTTCGTGAAGACGCCCCCTGTTCCCACGACTTCGAGGGAAAGTGTTCCATTTTGCGTAATCGTCCCACCGACCAGGCCGGCCCCGGCCGTGATCGAGGTGAGAGTTCCGAGGTTGGGCGTAACCGCAGTCCATTTGTTCTGAACGGCGTTCCACACGAGTGTTTGACCAGCGGCGAGGCCGGCCAAATCAATCGAACGACCACCAAGATAGGCGTCTGTATAATTTTTGTTTACAGCGTAATCGCCCGCCGCGGGGACATCTCCGACTTTCAATCCGCCACTAGTCAAATTGAGAACACCACCGGTCATCGGCAGGTCCGATGTGCGTGCGTAAAGACTTGAGGTACCGCTCGCCAATGCGTCTAATGCAGCCTGCGTGGTCGTGCCACCGACTTTGATGAAGCTGTCCTTACCTAAGCCTTGTAATGTCATCGCGTGCATCGCGTACGGCACACTTCGGACGGTTTGATCGGTAGGAAGTTGAACCGTCTCGGCGCCATCGGTGTAGGAAAAACGGAGTCTGCGAACGTCACCGCTCGTGGGAATGTACGTGCAACCCCCACTTCCCGTCTTTGTTCCCGAATTATCCAAGACTTGGCGAAGACTGAGGCTCGTCGCTCCTGTGTTGGAGCCCTCGCCCACGATGAGCGAAAAGATGCCGGCGGTTCCGGTCATATCACGCATGTGAGTTTCTTCGAAGAGAACGCAGAGTCCATCTGATGAACGGATCTGCACTTTGAACTCGACCGCAGCCGACTCAACGGGGTCGATGCCGTTGGCCTTAAATATCTTGCCCTGGTAGGTGAAGCTCGCCGGTGGTTCGCCCGCATTTGCGGAGAGACCTACGAAAATTGCGAGGATAAGAAAATGGATATTCATAACGGCTCCTCATCACTCACGATGGATCCGAGAATCGACGAGTGAACACGGAGTGTTCCGTTCACATCGCGTGTGGCTGAATCCGATTCCATGATTCCGGCGGTGACTTTGATCTTTTGGCCCGTGGGTAAGGTCTCAACGCTCCCCGCGGAGACGAACGCAACGGCGCTTCTCGATGGACGCGGGGCTTTGAACATTGTCTCGGCAGTCAAATGGATCGGGCCGACCGCCCGTGCGGTTTTTGACTCCGATTTAGTCGAATAGATGCGGCAGCGAGCGATGCCGTTTGCGTCTGTCGCGGTACACGGCACAATGACATTGTTTGATCCCGTGACTTCAAGGTTCATCTTGGTGCCCGCGAGCGGTTGACCATTTGATGTCTGAATCTTGATCGTTACCGTAGCGGGCGTAATGCCGTCGGCGATGTTGTCGGGTGAGATCTCCATCGAACTCATACTCGGCGAAGGACTCATATCGGTGGCCATCGGGCGGAAGGGATCAAAACTCGCCTGGCCACAGGCCGTCAGCACAAGACTTGATCCAAAAATGAGAACGAGGTTCCGCTGCACGCATCGCCTTTCGATTGCGGGTTACCCATACAATCGGCTTGGGGGCGGAAGACTGGTGTCTTGAATTCTAGATGTGGTTTAGATCCCGGCCAGAGGCGCGAAACATCAAGTTAAAACGGGTTATCCAGAAATCTCGATATCTAAATGGAACTTACTGACGACGCTCGAGAGCTTCCGGCAAACTTCGTATAATTCTCACTTCGACGCGCCTGTTCTGCTTGCGACCTTGAAAATTTCCGTTGTCGGCAATGGGACGCTCCGATCCAAATCCAACCGCGAGGGTTTGGATGTTTTGTATCTTTCCGGTTGCCATCAGGAAATCGCGCACGCGCTCGGCCCGCTGCTGGCTGCGTTTTTTATTTCGCTCAGGCGTGCCGAGCGAATCCGTATGGCCTTCCACCTGAATCTTCAGAACACGCGGCTCAGTTCCGAGATAATCCGCGAGTTGTCTCAACATGGGCTGATATTCGGGTCGAATCTCCGAAGAGCCAAAATCGAAATCAAAGTTTTCCAGTCGAATAATTTCGAAAGGAGGCTTGGCCTCGGAGAGCTCGGCTCTTGGAATACTCGTGCGCAAAAGAAACTCGTGCGTTTTTGAGAGATCGTCGAACGAGCGCGTCTTTAGCGTCTCCATGTCTCTCTGAAGATAGCCCTTGATGATCTGAACTTGCGCTACGGCTGGTTCGGGAGGCGCAGCGGGAGCTGGCGCAGCCACCTCCGGGATTCGCTGAGGATTTAAATCCAATGTGATATTCAAACCTAAATAAACTCGCCAGTCAGGCGTGAAAAGTCCTTCGGAGAGTCTCGTTCCCCCACCGAATTGCAAAGACGCGTTTCGAGCCGCATCGTACTTGAGCCCGAGGAGTGCCTCTGAGGCCACGTGCTCGCCATCGACGGTTCGCGAGGACCTCATCGGTTTTGCCGCGAAAATCTCTCCTATGAACTTCGTGTCCAGAGCCGCCGAATAATAACTCGCTCCGATCGACGCAATCGCCTGATCCCCCAATGGATCGTAAACGGCATCGGGAATTGCGCTGCCCTCTTGCCGAATCCGATAACCAAGATTTGTGGCGAAAACCCAGTTACCCAACCGACTATCGAACACCGCCTCGATATTTGTCGTGGGTCCACTCCCGGAGCCAGCGAACGGGCTGTTCTTCGCTTGATTGATGTTCAACGAGAGCGCGAGGGCCGCTCCCAACGGGGCGCGATCTACGAAACGGTATTTCCCCAATAACCGCACCTCGTTGAGTCCCGTTCCGGAGAAACGTGCTCCCGATTCCGCTTGATCAGAGCTTTGGTTGAGAAGAAATGAGAAGCTTGCTCCAAAATCGAAGCGGTTAGCGAATCCATACGCCAAACTCATATCGCTGAAGAGGACCGAATCGTCTGCATCCATTCTTGTTCCCATTGAATCAATGGTGGCAGGAAGCGAGTTCTTTGCGTGATTCAGAAACCATCATGCATTCAGCAGCCCGGGAGCCAAAGTCTCACTGCTTTGAACCGTGATGAAGTCGACACCGCTCGGAATGGGATTGAAATTGGATGTATCGTTTCCGACGAAATTCGCGTGCGCGGGTGATGCTACGATGAGGCTGCAAATAACTAATGTTGAGCGAAATATCATCACTCCCAGTCTAGCCGAAGAGTGCCCAACGAGGTCAATTTCCAATCAGTGAAACTGAGAATGAAATGAAAAGAAGGCCGGCACCCTCGCGCGCCAGCCTTCTTTAAGTGCCTTAGCGAACGCTGTAGCAGCCGATGATCCGGCAAGGCGAGCGACGGCTTGAGAACTGACACTGGCGAAGTGCACGATTGCTGGCCTGACGAGCGTTTTGCGCGATCGCCTGGAAGCGCTGGCCCCATCGATTCTGCGCCACACACATCGTGTCTCTTTGGCGACCACGGTCAGGCCAACGAGGACCACGACCATCACCGGGACGAGAGAGGTCCATCGCTTCCGCCGAAAGGCCCATCATCAGAGTCATGGCGATCAAGAGTGCTTTCATATTGCTGCCTCCATTTGTTTGTAGACTGTTTGTAGACCGTTTGCAGACGACCGAATCTGATCGTCTTTTCCGGGCTACAACGGTGACAAATGATTGAGGCTCCCGCAAGTCTACGTGCGATCAAAAAAGTTTGGATCACGTTAACGAGCGTTGATTGGGAAAATGAGACTCACATTAATTTGTTTATTGTCCGAAACTCAATCAAAGGAGTGTCGATTCGGCTCTGTTTCGGGTGAAGAAGTGTTTCGAGTCTGTCATCGAGCGCAGCGCGAACGACCGGTCTTGAGTGTTGTGAACTTGCTTTCTCTCAAAAGCTCCATCGCCCTCTTTTCGATGAGAGGCACGTGCGCTTGGATGAACGTGATTTTGTCTCGTTCACCACGGTAGAGCGTGGCTCCAAACTCGACGCCGAGCTGGCTGTTGTTGAAGTCCATCAGCTCGGAGGGTCCAGGTCTCTCGATATCCTCGTGGGAGAGAAGAGCCAGTTTCGCCTGGTTGAAACCGAGATGTGACGCTAAAAGGGCGCCGGCGATAAAGTGGCGAATCGCATCCGTCTCCTCGTCATGGTACGCAACCGGATGTGCCTTTCGAGGAACCTGACAAAGACGCATCGAAATGTCGTAGGCCTTGCCCCTGATGGTGCCAAGCAGGCCGATCAGCTCCGGATTATTATCCATGAACTTTCGTTCCGCCGGCGTCAGTCGAGCTCCCAGGAGAAATGCAGCACTTTGCGCGAGCCAGCCCACCGCGCCCGAACTCATCACCGGATTGTTTGAGCGATCGCACGTGGCATCGTCGTTCGCACCGGCGTACGGAGCAAAGACGAATACGAAGAATGCTGTGATGACGAGAGCTGCGCGCAATGAAGACTCCACTACTTCACGGGTTCCATTTCGACCATGCCGACGCCAGAAATACCGATCGATTGCGCGGCGGCCTTGGATAAGTCGATCATCCGCCCCTTCACGAAGGGACCGCGGTCATTGACCCTGACGACGATGGATTTTCCGTTTTTGAGGTTGGTGACACGCCAGTTGGTCTTAAGCTTGACGGACTTATGGGCCGCGGTGGGTGCATTCTGGTTGAAGATTTCTCCTG
>SXSP01000067.1 GCA_005792225.1 Bdellovibrionales bacterium
ACCTCGAAATGGTTTTGCGCACCTTCCGAGGACAGTCGTTTGTATTCGTCACTGGTGAGCGGAGAAAAATCGATTTCACCCTTCCTCAACATTTCAATGGTCACGTTGTTATCCGTAATGAAGAAGAAGCTGAGCGCTTCCGGGCGCCCTAAACTCTCGGGTGCGCCGCTCGCCCAGCCCCACCACTTCGGATTTCTCTTAAGCCGGATGCGGCGTCCAAACTGCCAATCGTCGAGAGTGTAGGGACCGCTTCCTACAATCGTGGTCTGAAGCTTCTCGGAATCTTCGGGACGCCCGTAAATATGACGGGGCACGATCGACATCTGCGCGCACGAGATGAAATTTCCGAAGTAACTGGTCTTGGTTCTAAAGAGAACGGTGAAATCGTTCACGACCTCCACGCTCTCGATACCTTGATAGTACGGCCGCATCTGAGCCGAGGCGAATCGATCATCAAAGATCGCATCGAAACTGAATTTCACGTCGTGTGCCGTGAGAGGAACACCGTCGCTCCACTGAGCATCTCGGCGAAGGTGAAACGTGAATTCTCGGTCGTCGGCGCTCCTCTCCCACTTCTCAGCGAGTCGAGCACGCCACTCATTCGTATCGAGATCGAGCATGAGGAGTGATTCGAGAACGTGCGCGTGAATATCACCCGCAGACCAGTTCGCGCCATCGACCGGATTTAATGATGTTGGTTCCTCTTTCATCCGCAGGCGGAGTTCACTGGGCGACTCGGTTTGCGTGAGTTCCGTCTGACCGGTTGTTCCGGTATCGACGAGAAAGAAAGAAGCTAAAAATATTGCGATTGCGATTGTCCTCATCCCTAACCTCACAACCCGCTTTCCTGCAGGTCATAACACTGGCGTAACAGGTCCAGTGGTTTTGAGCATTAGAGGCTCAAGATGATGGCGATATATTCATCCGTGTAGGCTGATATTTGACTTTAAAAATCAACACATCAACATAAGTGGTTTCCACCGCCTCTGTTTAGTTTGTTTTGAATTGGGACGTAGGTCGAGAATCACTTACGGTCGTGATATCTTCATATTGAAATTACTAAGGAATTTCCGCCCCGCCTTCAACTCGCCGCCGGCCTCATCCGATTCAATATTCATCATGAAGGGCAAATACGCTGATAAATCGATTTTAATGGGTTTCGTCCTCTCGTTTCTTGTTTTGCTTGTGCTTGGCGGGCTCTCGCAAAAAGCGGCGAACGATGTCGTCATGACTTCTGAGGATCGCGGGATTCTGAGACGCGAGAACCACGAAATCGCCAAACTCATGACGGCCCTCAGCGATGCGGAGACCGGCCAGCGCGGGTATCTTCTTACGGGCCAAGACTCTTACCTGCCCCCCTACTACTCCGGCATTTCAGAAATTGATGCGCGTCTCGAGACGCTCCGGAGAGTCTATGGAGAAGACCAAGAACTCGCAGAGACCCTTCGTGAGATCACTCCCATTATCGCGGCAAAAAAAGCGGAGCTCGCTGAAACCATCTCGCTTGCTCAGAATGGCAAGCGCGAAGCGGCTCTGGCGCTGGTGAAAACGAAGCAGGGTCAACTCCAGATGGATCATCTCCGGCGAGTTTTGAACCGAATCACCGAAGATCGCATGGATCAGATCCGGAACATCACGGCGCTGAATAATCGACTCGTGGAAAGAAACTTTTGGGTTCTCACCGTGGGGTCATTGATCGCGATTTTGATTTTGATGTTCGCGTTTCATCAGGCGCGCCGAGAAAATCTGCGTGGCCTTCAGCTGGAACGAGAGCTTCGTATCGCGAACGACGAGCTTGAAGCCCGCGTGACGAAACGGACCGAGCAATTGGATATCGAACGGACCCGCTTCGAAACTGTTCTCGAGCAACTTCCCGTCGCGGTGATCATCGCGGAAAAAGACGGCCGACTCATCTTCGCCAATTCGAATATCCATCAGGTGTGGCGCCATCCGATGATCCCGTCGAAGAGCATCAACGAGTATTCAATGTGGAAGGGATTCCACGCGGATGGACGTCCCTATGAGCCGAGCGATTGGCCGCTGGCGCGCTCGATCGTGAACGGAGAAGTCGTACCTGGAGAAGACACGGAAGTCATGCGCGGCGACGGAACGCGCGGGACCTTGCGTTTAAGTTCGGCTCCCCTCAGAGATAAACAAGGGGAAATTATCGGTGGCGTGGTTGTCTGCCAGGACATGACCGAGCAGATCCGGATGGCGGCGGCCGAGCAAGTGGCCCTGCAGTCCTCCCAGTTAAAATCGGAATTCTTAGCGAACATGAGTCACGAGATTCGCACGCCGATCAACGGGATCATGGGCATGGCGAATTTACTGCTGGGTACGAAGTTAGCGGAAGAGCAACGCGATTATGCGAACACGATTCGCTCCTCGGGCGACCACCTCCTAACGATCATTAACGACATTCTCGACTTCTCTAAGGTGGAAGCAGGCAAACTCGATCTCGAAGATGTCCCGTTTTCGTTGTCAGCCCTCGTGCAGGACACAACGAAAATGCTCGAACACTCCGCGCGAACCAAGGGCCTCGTCTTCAGGACCGAATTGCCAAAGGATCTTCCCCACTATGTCCTGGGTGACTCCGGCAGGATCGGGCA
>SXSP01000007.1 GCA_005792225.1 Bdellovibrionales bacterium
ACGACTCCGGCGTTCCTTCGACTCCGGTGCTCTCAAACTTCATCTCAGGTGTCTTCTTGGCATCGAAGAAGTCCGCACTCTTGAGATGGTCATCGCGTTTAGAGTTTCCGGTATCGATCGAACTGATCTTGGCATTGACCCTCGCTGATGATTTCTCGAACTTGTCATCGAGCTTCACCTCGCCCGCAAAATCAGTGAACCGACCTTCAACGGTCGAGATCACGAGGTGCGGAATTTCAAATCCGACCTTCGAATGCGCTGGATCAACTTGGTAGTTTCCGGCTGCGTACTTGGACTGCGCCTGCGCCGAGACTGAGATAACAAGACCGACGACGGGAATGAGGATGGATTGCATTTTCATACGATGCTCCTTTTAGATTGTAACTAGAACCTCCTTGACTATCGCCGACTCCGCTCTGTTGCAGTAGGAGTCAGAATCGGCTTTCAGTGTTCCATTTTTTGCAACAATCCTCCGGTTCGATTACAGTTGATCGAGACGAGGGAGGCTCCGATGGAACGTCTTGATTTGAATCGCCTACAAATCTTTAAAGAAGTCGTGTTGGCGGGAAGTTTCTCGAAGGCAGCGGAGCGGCTTTCTCAACCAAAGTCTCGCATCAGCCGCAATATTTCGGCGCTGGAGCGGGAACTCGGCGTGCAGCTCATCTACAGAACCACGCGGCAGTTCCAGCTCACGCAAGCCGGAACGGAGCTGTATCGGCGCGCCCTCCCGCATCTGAATGAACTCAATGAGGTGGTGGGGCAGGTCAGCCAGAGTTCGGATGAAATCGCGGGACCACTTAAGGTCACGGTGCCTGAAGACATCGGTGTCGAGTTGATGGGGAAGATTTGTCGGGACTTTCTCCTTCTCAATCCAAAAGTCCGAATCGATTTGGTGGTGGCGAATCAGGTCATGGATCTCGTGAAGGAATCGGTTGATGTCGCCGTTCGCATCGCGGCTCTCAAGGACAGTTCGATGATTCAACGGAAGGTCGGAAATCTTGCGATTTCATTCGTGATGAGCCCTGCGTTCGCGAATCGCCACGGAAACTTAAGAAAGCTCGAGGATCTGGCGTCGCTCCCCTTTCTCGCGTTCGCGGCGCTCAGTTCGCCGAAGAAGCCTCTGAGACTCTCGAACGGGAAGGATACCAGAACGCTTCGATTGGAGCCCGTCTTCAACTGCAATAATTTTTTTGTCCTCAAGGAAATGGCGATTCAAGGCTCGGGTTTCACGCTCATGCCCCATTTTCTCGTTCGTGACGCGATTTCGCAGGGTCAGCTCATTCCGGTGTTTAAGGATTGGAGTATTGAAGGATCGCCCGTGCGAATCTTGATTCCACAACAGCGCGAAGTTCCGTTGCGGGTTCGGAGATTCGTTGATTTTTTGGTTCAGGAATTGTCTTTGAGCCTCTGATTGGGTTTGGTACATTTTTGTTTTCTTAAAGAGGTGTACCCATGGTTTGTCCCTGCGGCTCGAGCAAGAACTACGATGAGTGTTGTGGTCCTTATCATACCGGTCAAGCGAAACCCCCGACGGCCGAAGCGCTGATGCGTTCACGTTACGCGGCTTTTGTTCGTGCCGATATCGACTACATCCAGAATACGCTCGCACCCGAGAGTCGCGGCGATTTCGATGAGAACGGCGTTCGCGAATGGGCCACAAAATCAAAGTGGCGGGGCCTTGAGATTAAGAAGACCGAGAAGGGCGGTGAGAACGACTCAACCGGCGTCGTCGAATTCATCGCGCGTTACTCCGTCGGCGGGCAGTCATTTGATCACCACGAAATTTCTGATTTCCGCAAAGAGGCGACCACCGGGCAGTGGTTCTTCGTCGATGGTCGTACGGTTGAACCATTGGAGCGAACAACGGTCGTACGTGAAGGCCCGAAAGTTGGTCGCAACGATCCGTGCACTTGCGGAAGCGGCAAAAAGTATAAGAAGTGCTGCGGCGCTTAGAACCGCGAGACCATCAAGTAAGAAGTTGCCAAGCCCCCAATCCAGATCCAGGATTTGCCCAACGACGTTTACAGAAAAGTCGTTGGAGGGAAGTCATGTCGCGGTTGTGGGTCATCACTTTTGTTCTTTTGTTTTCGGCGATCGGGCGGGCGAGCGAAGCCAATATCGATGACCTCATTCGCAGGATGACCCTCGAAGAGAAGGTCACCTTGATCGGCGGCAATCAATTCGAATCACAACCCATTCCTCGGCTAGGGATTCCCGCGATCAAAATGGCCGATGGTCCCCTCGGCGTTCGCATGGGCCGCATGACGGCGTTCCCTTCAGGACTCTCGCTCGCGGCAACTTTCGATCCCGCCCTCGCGCGTGAGACGGCGAGCGCGATCGCGGAAGAAACAAGATTTATTGGTCGCCACATGCTTTTGGGTCCGACGGTGAACATCCATCGCCAACCATTCGGTGGACGCAATTTTGAGAGTTACGGTGAAGATCCTTATCTGACCTCGCGACTCGCGAGCGCCTACGTGCGCGGCATTCAATCTCAAAACATCCTCGCATCGGTGAAGCACTTCGCCGTGAACGATCAGGAATATGATCGAATGACGATCGACACTCTCGTCGATACGAGAACTTTGTTCGAAATTCATCTTCCGGCATTCAAGTCGGCGGTGGATGCCGGGGTGTGGTCCGTCATGGCGGCGTACAATCAAGTCAACGGCGCCTTCGCGACCGAAAATACGTATCTCAACAATTTCGTCCTCAAGGGAATGTGGAACTTCAAAGGCTTCGTCATCTCCGACTGGGGCGCGACGCACAGTACGGTTCCCGCGGCTCTCGGTGGACTTGATCTCGAAATGCCCACGCCGCTTTTCTTTGATCAAAAACTGATTCAAGCTGTGCAAAAAGGCGATGTCTCGATGAAGGTCCTCGACGACAAAGTTCGTCGTCTCTTGCGTGCGATGTTCGCGATCGGGCTCATGACTCCGTCGCCTGCGAAATCCCTCCCGCCAGCTAAGGGCCCCGAGAGTGCCGAGCATCGTGAGCTCGCGCTGCGATTAGCTCAACAGAGTCTCGTTCTTCTGAAGAACGACGGTGGTCTCCTTCCTTTCAAAACCGAGTCGATTCGGTCCGTCGCCGTGATCGGACCCAACGCGGCTCAACCGAGAACGGGCGGAGGTGGGAGTTCGCGGGTGGATC
>SXSP01000068.1 GCA_005792225.1 Bdellovibrionales bacterium
AAGATGTTGATAACCGTTGCAAACGCCGCCTCCGCAATCGATCGTCACGCCCACGGTCAAGTAGCCGATGGGGCAACCGGGTCCCGTGGGATAATGCATTCCGGCCTGGCTCACGTAGAAATTTGAAACATACGAGGGAGAGGCGGAGACTTTCGCTTTTTTACCGCAGATGAATTGTTGACCCGCGCAAACTCCGCCGAAGCAATCCATCACCGAACCCATCGCTTCGTAGCCGATGGGACAGTTGACGGTGTCGGAGTGGAGGCCTCCTTGAGTGAGAATCAGATCGACGATCACGTCGGAGTTCGCGGTCACTTGCTCCGCCGCCGCGCAAACTTGTCTGTTGCCGAAAATGCGGATCGGGTTCCCAAGTCCATTCCCAACCGTGCCTACGACCGAAGTATTCGATGGGCATCCAACTTGAGCACCCGCGGGAGGTGGAGAACTGCCTTCGAAACCAACCGAGACGTGGGTCAGCCCTGGCTTATAAGTCATGCCGCCGCCGACGGGAGGATTCGTCGTCTGACGTGCCTGCACATCGATAATCGCGATGGCGGTTTGCCCTTCGACATCACGAGCTTCGATCGTCACCGACTGCGCGACTTGCGGTGCAACGTAGAGTCCATTGTCGGGATTGATTTCTCCTCCGCCGGAGATCACGGAGTAGACGTACGGTTGCCGCCCACCGTATGCCGTGAATTGCATGCTCGCTCCGAAGAGAACTGAGTTGCCGCTCGAGCGCAGCGACAGAGGACTTGTTGAAGCGTAATCGAATTCATTCCAATACGAGGATCCACTAGAGATATCGGCCTGAGGTGCGCACGCACTTATGGAGGCCATAAGTACGAGTGCGATGAAAACTCCGGTCGCTCGTCTGATCTGTCTCATTTTGATGCTCATGACTCACCCCTCACACGAGGAGAAAAAGCAAACTCCGTGCAGGTGATGGATGCAGGTAAACTGGCGGAATTGTTAGTGTCTCATTTTTGGATTCGCTCACGGGATGAGCGCGTGACCAGGCATCTTTCGCGTGTGCAAATTCTGTCGTGTGCTTATTACTCAAGACAGTTTCGTGAACTTTGTGATAACTATGCGCACCGGGTTCTCACGGCCCGCTTTACCGAGAGGGATCAATGAAAATCCAAGCCGCCGTTTTCTTGGGACTCACGATTCTCACCGTCGCATGCACGAGATCTGAAACTCCGAAAATGGAGCAGGACTCACACTTCTTCGTAAGCTTCGCCCCGGTTGGCTGGCACTCGAATTCGACGGCGCTGGATCACAATTTCGGTACCAATTTGAATGATCGTGAACTTTGCGAAAGGGCACTCCGCGCGAGTGTCTGCGAAACAACGTACTCAGCACAGGAGATCGCTCAAGGGTGGAGCTCGGTTCCCTGTTCTTCAGCCTCCGCTTCTTACGTTCCGGCGCTGATGGCATTTTACGATGAGATGCCGGCTCGTCTTCGCCCCTCGCTGTGCACGCTCGAGCGGATTTTTATTTCAGACGGCATCACGAGTACCGCGTTCGCAAGTCCCATCATGAAGAGCTTGGATGAAGCACCCGTAGGCGCTTACATCGGCGCGCGCAAGTCGACTTTTCTCAACCAGCCGACCGTGTCGGCTCTCGTCACGTGGAAGGAGCAACTTCCCTTCGGTGGCTCGGCGGAGTTTCTCGCAAATGATCCTTCGCTCGTACAAATTAATTACGGGCTCAACACGGGTCTCCCGGCAGATGGATTATATTACGTTTTGATTCATGAGATCGGGCACCTTCTTGATTTCGCAAATTTCGTGAGCGCAACGAGCTGTGGACCCAACCGTAGTGGCTCGAATTGTGTACCGAATCCGGGGACGTTCGCGTCGCTCAGCTGGGAAACTTCGTCTAAGCCTCTTGCGCACGCGAAACACCTTCGCCAAGGAGAATTTTGTTATTACAACTGCGCCGGTCTAATTTTGTCTCCGAGCGAGGGCTTCACGATTTATTCTTCCTTGATGACGAGCGCGTTCATTACGCCCTACTCGGGCATGAACTCCCGGGAAGACTTCGCTGATTTCTTTGCGTTTAATCTTCTCTGGCGGCAGCGCGGGTTAAATTATCGCATCGAGTTTCCGGGCCAGGGCTCGCTCGATATGAACCGTGTTTTTGAGCAGAACCCTCTCGTTCGGGCCAAACTCGATTACGTGGAACGTCTATGGATGTCTCCCAACTTTAAGATCTCAAATCGCTGATTCATTTTTTGCGGGCGAGGTGCCATACTCGTCCGCGATGAAAAAACCGCTTCTGATCTCCATTGTTTTTGTCCTCGTCGTCGTGAGCCTTGCGGCGACCGCATGGACGTATTTCCTGAAAAAATCGAACGAAACGAACTCGGTCCCTGGCGGAAACGAGATGGCCGGACTCTCGGCGAGCGAGGCTCCTCCGCCGAACGAAGGCGAGATCGTACAAGTTCCGTGTAAGAGTGAGTCCAAACTCGCAGCGGGCGAATGGCTCATCGGCAAACCAGGGGCTTACATCAAAGTGCTGCCGAACGGTAGATTAACTCAAGTCACGGGCGAGGAACTCGCCAACATTCGTACAGCTTTCAATCCGATCCAGGGCGATACAGAAATTTTGATCCAAATGGAATGCGCCGAGGACCTTGAGGAAGGTGCCGGAGCGACGACGTGGTTTCTCTCGAGTGTGAAGCCCGAGCAATTTTTCTCCACGAAGAAGGGCGTGAAGGTTCGCACGCAGTTAACGGACGACGAGAAAACCTTCTTCGTCACGCAAATCAATACCGCTTGCGTCGATCAAGGTGACTTTCCGGAGACGGAAAAGCCGCCGTGCACGCGGCCGACTCCCGTCGCGATCACGGATTTAAACGAAAACGGCCAGCGTGAATACTGGTTTACCGAGCCTTATATGTGGGACAACGGCATCGGCGTGATCGAAGAGCCGCAAAATCGGATTCTCACGGCATGTCCGGGGTGCGATTAATACTGCATCTCTTTCTTGCGGTCGTTCTCTAAACGCTGAAGAGCTAAGCGCTCGACTTCGAGACCGAGTGGCAAGTGCGAACCGAGCAGGTGCCAGAATCTTTCGGTCTCGATTCTCACGAGGAGGAGATCAGAGTCAGCGATGACGGTTGCGGTTCGTAAAGTTTCCGGATGAATAAGCGCGATTTCCCCAAACACATCGCCCGCCTTCATGCGATTGATCGTTTTCGTTTTTTGGGTCACCGTCGCCTGACCTTGAATCAAGAAGAAGCAGGCGGTTGCGACCTCTCCTTCCGAGATCACTTTTTCTCCCGCCCTCACCGTTTGCTTTTTTCCCGCGAAGACGAGAGCGTCGAGCGAATCGGCGGGAAGATCCTTCCAAGCGGGACTCGAAACCAACGCTTGAAGGAACCAAATCCGGAATTGCAATTCTTCCGAGGAACTTCCGTCCACCTTCGACATTCGTGGATCGTAAGGAATCAGCAAGACTCGTGCTTCATCCACCGCGATGACGTCGGCCGTCCGTTGTTTTCCCATGAAAAAGGCGGCCTCACCGAAGACCGCTCCGGAATCAAGAAAGGCAACGATCTTTCTTCGCCGACCGGCAACGGACTTCGCGACCGCGAGTCGACCCGAAAGAACGATGAAGAGCGATCGATCCGACTCCCCCTGACGGCAGGCAGCCTCACCTTCATGCAAATGAAGGACGTGGGCGCGGGAGAGCAGGTGCTCGCGCATTTCGCGGCCGAGCTGACGAATCACCGGAAGTTTTTCGAGATCTTGTTTCGCGGGGACGTGTCCGTCGCGGATCGCTTCTTCAATCATTTGCGGTCGCGCTTTCCGCCGCCACATTTGACGAACTCGCTCGGCGCTCGCGCTCATCCATGAACTCGCGAGATCATCAATAAATGAGATGCCAATGATGAAGAGCGCCAGAATCAGTGCCGCCGTCGTGACCAGAGCACCTCGATCGCTCATCGAGAGATGCGGTGAAATCGCCGCAGCTAAAACTCGCGCGGGACCGACTAAAAAGCCGACGAAGAGTACGCACCACGCAAACGCCGCGGCTAAGTGCTGACTCCGCACCTTCGCTTCAAGTTCCGTGGAGCCATGGCTCTCACCGCGCTTACGATCCCAATAATTGTAAAGAGCTCGGAACCATTCGGTGAGAGCACTCCGCCGAAAGGGAGAAAGATCCGAAAGCATCGCGAGCATAGTGAACGCGGGCACAAAAGAGGCCACTGATGAGGGCAATGCGATCTTCGCGATCCAGGCCGCTCCCGCCATCATCATCGCAGCGCCGGCCGACGCGTAAATGTAGAGGAGCGAAGCATGCACTTTCGAAAGATCATCCGTCGCAACCGAAACAGAAACACAATCTGCCCTGATGGAGAGAGGGCCAGGATTTCCGGCGAACAATCTCATGTTGACGGATTGGAGGAGCGCCCGAATCGATCTTGTGACGGAGAAACTAAAGAGAAATGCGAAAAGAATCGAAGCGCTTGAGGTAGAGTGGGCAGCCAAAGGCGAACCGTTTTGGATAAAAAAATGCAAGTCCCTGGCAAGGCTCAGGACGGAGATCGCGCCAGCGGCGACGAGAATCGAAGCCAAAACTTTTCGCAGCGATGCTTCGATGGGCTTTCCACCCGGAAAACGAAAGAGTTCGAACGAAAAGATGGGATCAAACGCGATCGATTCACGCCAAACGTAATCTGGCTTCAAGGCCTCGGCGAGCCGAATCGCGCGGCGATCCGCGAGGAGTCCACGATCGTGAAGAAACCCGAGGAACCTCGAGATCAGCGCAAATCGCCCTGAAGTCTCGGGATAAGGCTTGATGAACCTTGCCATCTGAGCGAGTGAAACGCCTTGCTCCGTCAATTCCACGAGATTGAGATATTTATCGGGAATGGCGAAGACTTCTCCCGTCGGCTTTTCGATAAAGCGCCGCCCGTTTTCATCGTAGCGAAACGAGTGCGGAAGAAGCTTGAGTCGTTCGTTTTCAACTGTCATTAACTTCCATCTTGCAGTGATTTTACCGGTTTGAGAAGGTTGCCAAATGAAGAGCGCGACCAGATCCCTTGCCATTGAGACTTTCGTCTACTTCCTTCGCCTGGGGTGCGTGGGTTTTGGGGGACCGTTGGCGCTGATAGCGAATATGCAACGGGACTTGATTGAGAAGCGCAAATGGATAACCCAGGAAGAATTCAGCAGAGCCTTCGCATTGATTAAAGCCATGCCCGGTCCGGTCGCATTCATGACGGCCGTCTACCTAGGACGTCGACGCGCGGGTTGGCGCGGAGGCTTGGCTGCGGGGTTTGCTCTGAACTTTCCCGCGTTCACGCTCATGGTTTTATTCAGCGCTTTCTACTCGAGTTGGAAGAACATCTCCGGCAGCGAATCTTTCATGGGTGGAATGCAGGCCGCGGCGTTAGCGATCGTGCTCTTTAGTCTAAAGGGTCTCGGGTCTGCACATCGCAAAAAGCTGATATTTTGGATTCTCGCAGGCTCCGCGGCTGCGCTCACCGCACTGGATCCTTCGTGGGAACCATTCATCATTCTCTTCAGCGGGGTGATCGCGGTTGGTGCAAGTCGTGTTTTTTCCGCGCCTCGCTTTATCATATTCCCCGTTCCCTGGATGCAATTCGCTCTCGGCGATGTGAGTCTCGCCGGTTGGCTCGTCGTCTCTCAATCCGCACTCGAACTCGGATGGACGTGCTTTAAAGCTGGCGCTTTCGTGTTCGGGTCTGGGCTCGCCATTGTTCCGATGATGGAGCACGATTTCGTGACGAGGCTTGGATGGCTCACGCACCAAGAATTCATGGATGCGCTCGCCTTCGGGCAAATCACACCCGGACCCGTCGTCATTACCGCAACTTTTATTGGTTTTAAGAAGATGGGTTTTCTCGGGGCGTGCCTCGCGACGATCGCGATTTTTTCGGCGGCGTTTTTTCATATGATGACTTGGTTTCCGCCGCTGGTGAATCGACTGAGTCAAATGAGCTGGATTCAATCGTTCTTGACGGGTGCGATCGCGGCGGTCGTTGGGGCGATCTTTGCCACGGTCGTTCGCTTGGCAGCACCGTGGGTGCATGAACCTGCGCACTTTACAATAATGGCCGCTGTTTTAGCAGCGGCCATCTTAACGAAGCTCCCGGCTTGGAGCCTCATTCCCCTCGGCGGACTCGCGGGACTCTTAGCCCGCTTCGTCTTCTAGTTCGTCATCTGTGATCGTGCCGAGATTGTATTTCTCAACCCGGTAGCGCATGGATCGGAACGTGATCCCGAGGAGTTTCGCCGCCTTCTTCTTAACACCGCCAGCCGTATGGATGGCTTTAACGAGAAGCTCTTTTTCGATTTGGCCCATGACCTTGTCCAGGTCGATTCCGTCGTCGGTGATCTCGATCCCATCACTGGACGCCATCTTGCGGCCCGTGGGGGTGTTCACAAACGGAGGTAAGCTCTCGGGTAAAATCGTCGCGCCGCCCTCGAGCGCGACGGTGCGCTCGATGATGTTCTCAAGCTCCCGCACGTTACCGGGATAATCGTACTTCTTGAGAAGGTCCATCGCCTCGCGGCTGATGGCCGAGATCTGTTTAGCGAGACGGCTGTTGTACTTTTGCAAGAAGTGATTGGCGAGGTTTCCGATGTCATCACGGCGTTCACGGAGTGACGGCGTTTTGATATTGATAACGTTCAGGCGGTAGAACAAATCTTGCCGGAACGTGCCTTGCGCGACCATTTCCTCAAGGTTTCGGTTTGTCGCCGCGATGATGCGGACGTCAACCTTCGTGTCCTCGACCGACCCCACGCGGCGGATCACACGCTCTTGGATCGCCCG
>SXSP01000069.1 GCA_005792225.1 Bdellovibrionales bacterium
AAAACGTAAATGGGTTGAGAGACGAATCCAAGCGCGATGACCAAGCCGTAGACGTAACCGAAACGGCTGAGCCATAGCGAAAAATTCGGGTGATAAATCCCGAGCGACGCGAACGCCGAATAGAAGCCGTGGCTCAAGTGTAAACCAACGGCGACCATCGAGACCGCGTACCATGCGAGGTAGCCGGGACTTTGGAAGACTTCGAGAACCAGTCGGTGTAAGTCGCGCATCTCAACGCCGTCGTAGGTGACCGTGTAATGAGTGCCGAACTTAAACGTAATCAAGTGAAGAACGATGAAAACGAGGAGGAGACTTCCGTGAAAAATCATGAAGCGCGATTGAAAGCGCGCCGATTTATTTCCGTTCGGGGCCATCGCGTATTTTTGCGGGCGCGCGGCTTTGTTCTTCGCCGTCAACACGATGCCCTCATAGACGTGCAAGAGAAGCGTAATCAACAGAGCGGCTTCGGCGAGATAGACCAGCGGATTCGTCACGAGAGCGTGGCTGTACTTGTTGTAGGCTTCCGCGCTGTAGAAGATCAGAAGGTTCGCGAGCATGTGCGTAAGCACGAAACCGCTCCAAATGAGTCCGGTCGCTCCCATCACTTGTTTGCGGCCAATCGAAGAACTTAAATATCCCACAGCTGAATCCTACCTTTCGGCACGACAAGAGCGTCACCACGAAACGCGCGACAAAACAGAAAAACCCCTGCCGTTCTGAGCACTTTCAATATCCTATCAATTACTCCCACGCGCACACGATGTCCATTTCTAATCAGATTTCGCGGCGCAAGAGGTGTGTTGAAAAGACATGCGTGGAGCGAGCACTCTCGTTTTGATTCTCGACGGTTTCTCTGCGATAAGAATTCTTCAGCTTCCAAGCGAGGTTCGGATGAAAATTTACGTTTGCATAAAGCAAGTTCCCGACACGGAAACCAAAATCAAGTTGAAGGCCGACAATGGTGGCATCGATCCCACGGGCGTGAAGTGGGTCATGAACCCCTACGACGAATTCGCGGTCGAAGAAGCCCTGAAACTCAAAGAGGGCGGTAAAGCCACGAGCGTGACCGTGATCACATTGGGCCCGAAGGCTCGCGTCGTCGAAGCTCTGCGCACGGCACTCGCGATGGGCGCGGATGATGCGGTTGTCGTCGATGCCCCGGAAGATCTCGATCCTTCCGCCACGGCCAAAGCGCTCGCCGGAGCCATCAAGGCCGAGGGGGGAGATTTCAAATTTGTCTTAACGGGAAAGCTCGCGATCGACGACAACGCCGCTTCCGTAAGCCAAATGCTCGCTGAATATCTACAGGCGCCGCACGCGACCGTCGTTTCGAAACTCGAAGCCGGTGACACGAACGCAACCATCGAACGCGAAACCGAAGGCGGCACTCGCGAAGTGCTTCAGCTCACACTCCCGGCCGTGATCGCCGCGAACAAGGGCCTCAATATGCCTCGTTACGCGAGTCTTCCCGGCATCATGAAGGCGAAAAAGAAGCCCGTGAAAGAACTCACGCTCGAAGCTGTCGGCGCGAGCGCGGCCGATATTCGGGTTAAGTTCAAAAATTATCAACTTCCGCCGGAGAAACCGGCGGTCAAAATGATCTCGGGTGATTCCGCCGCTCAGGCGCAGACGCTCGCAAAACTGCTTCGCGAAGAAGCGAAAGTCATTTGAGGAGTCGACCATGGCACACGTTTTAGTTTTCACTGAATTCGCGAATGGTCAGCTCAAGAAAGGTTCGCTCGAACTTCTCTCGGCCGCCCGTAAATCTGGCTTGAAAATCCAAGCCCTCGCTCTCGGAACAGGAGCCAAGGGACTTGCTGACGCCCTCGGAAAAGAAGGCGTTGATGAAGCCATCGTCGGAGACAACGCGGCTTTCGACAAATACAATCCAGAGCTCTTCACGGAAGTCGTCGCGGGTATCCTCTCCGGCAAAAAACCGGAGGTCGTCCTCGCGTCATCGACAATGCTCGCTCGCGACCTCTTCCCGAGAGTCGCCGCGCGAATCGGAACGGGCGTCACCAGTGACTGCACGGAGATCGAAATTTCCTCGAGCGGGGACGTCAAAGCCCGTCGCCCGATGTACGCTGGCAAATGCACGGCCGAAGTCGCATTTGAAAACAGCCCGAGCAAGATCGTGCTCATGCGCCCGAACCAGCTGACGATCACTCCCGCGACTGCCGCTAAGTCTCCAACTGTCGAAGAAGTCTCGGCTCCCGCGAAAGACCTCAAAACTCTCGTCAAAGAAATCGTAAAAGGTACGTCGGGCAAACTCGACCTCACGGAGGCGAACATCATCGTCGCCGGTGGTCGCGGAATGAAAGAGCCCGGCAACTTTAAAATGCTCGAAGATCTCGCGGACGTCCTCGGCGCGACTGTCGGTGCTTCGCGCGCGGTGGTCGATGCGGGCTGGGTGCCCCACACGATGCAAGTTGGTCAGACGGGTAAAACCGTTGCGCCCACGCTTTACATCGCGGCGGGAATCTCCGGGGCGATCCAACATTTGGCCGGAATGAGCGGAAGCAAAGTCATCGTCGCGATCAACAAGGACGCCAACGCTCCAATTTTTCAAAAGGCTACGTACGGAATCGTCGGAGACGCCTTTGAAATCGTGCCGCTGCTCACTGAAGAATTCAAAAAACTCCTGCACCACTGAGGCAGGGGAGGAGCAGGGTTATGTTGCATAGATGGATTCTCCCCCTGCTCCTCTACGTCATTTACAATTTGCTCCGACTCACTTGGCGGATTCGCGTGGTTGAGTCGGAGAAATTCTCACAGGCCCGAAAAGAAAAACGTCGAATGATCTACGCCCACTGGCATGGATCGATCCCGGGCGTACTCTACCTTTTAAAACCCTACAACGTCGTCACCATGATCTCCGGAAGTAAGGACGGGACGTTGGTCGACACCATCGCTCGATGGCTCGGCGGCAAGACCGTGCGCGGTTCCAGTACGCGCGGGGGCGCAACGGCGCTGAAGGGAATCCTTCGACTCGCGAACGAGGGTTACAACCCGGGAATCGCGATTGATGGGCCCAAGGGTCCGCGTGGGAAAGTGAAGCCCGGAGTTCTAGAAATCTCTCGTGTTCTCGGGGCTGAAATCCACCCACTCACGGTGACTTGTAACAGGGCGTGGGTTTTCGAAAAGGCGTGGGACAAAACCTTTCTCCCGAAACCGTTCGCGAAGGTTGTCGTGTATTGGGGAGACCCCGCATTCACCGTCGGTCGTAACGATGATCCGCGCGATCCCAAACTCGCAGATCGTCTAGAAGTCGCGATGGCTAATGCGGAGCAACACGTCCGCAATCTTATTGCGGCGCCCTAAAGCCGAATGTTAGCCTAATACCTGGGTCTTCCAAGGAAATTTAAGGGGTTGGCTATGATGCGGAATATCTTTTCTGCCGCTCTTTGCCTCGTCATGATGACGTCGGCAACTAGCACTTTCGCCGCGGAACCGAACGAAGTCGTCGCGGTCGTTGGCAACAAACAAATCACGGTAAAAGAGCTCAACGAAAAATACGAAGAGGTCTTAAAGCAGACCCTTAATCCTCCCACCAAAGACGTCTTCATCGAAGACCTCGTCCGTTACGAAATGGGCGTGCAGGAGGCGATGAAGCGCAACATTCAGGACGAAGCCGTCGTGAAGGAGCGCATTCGCCAGGAGATCTATAAAGGATTGATCGAGAAGGAGCTTGGCAAAAAAGTTTCGGAGATCAAGGTCACCGAAAAAGAGATGCAAGCCTACTACCAGAAGAATCCGGAGATTCGTACGTCGCACATCCTGATCGAATTCCGGCCCGACGCCACCGACGATCAAAAGAAGGCGGCGAAGGAACGCGCTCAAGAGATTTTCGAGGAAGTGAAAAAGAGCAAACGTCCGTTCGAAGAACTCGTTTCACTCTACACGGATGATGTTCTCTCAAAACGAACTGGTGGCGACGTCGGCTGGCAGAGCAGCGTGACGCTGGTTCCTGCTTATTACCAATCGGCACTCGCGATGAAAGTCGGCGAAGTGAAGGGCCTGATCGAAACTCAGTACGGCTACCACATCATTAAGGTTACCGGTCGTCACGGTTACAACGATGCAAACAAGCGCCAGATCCGCGCCGCGGTCTTCGATGAAAAGCGCAAGGAACTCTTCGACGACTACTTCGCGAAATTAAAGAAGCAGTACCCCGTGAAAGTGAACAAAAGCCTGATTAAGTAAGGTTTGAGATTGATGAACACGTACAAAGTACGGAAGAACGAGGGCATGAAAACCCTCGTTTTTTGTTTTCTGATCGCCGGCACCTCGCTCTCCGGATGTTTCTCCCGCGAGCGCGCGGTCCTCAACGCAACCGCCGTCGTGGTAAACGGTCGCGAGCTCTCGACGAAAGATTTCGCCGAGCGCCTGGCTCTTCGCTTGAAGAGCTTCGACGCGCTCTACGCAAAGGACGAGCAGAATCTCGCGCGGGCCAAGGAAGACACCGTCAAGGCGTTCATCCTCGAGACCATCGCGCAAGATTACGCCGAGAAAAACGGGATCGCCGTCGACAAAAAAGAAATCGACGCCGAGGTGGAAAAGATCCACTCGCGCTATCCGGATGAGTTCGCGTTTCGTCGCGCGCTCGCGGACGAAAACATCTCGATCGAGAAGTGGCGCGAAGATCTCTCGTTGATGCTTCTTCAGAAAAAAATTTTCGCAAAGATTACGGCCCATCTTCCTGAGCCGAAGGAGTCGGAACTCAAGGACGACTACGAAGCCCGTAAATCCGAATTTCAACAGGGCGCTCGCGTCAGGCTTCGTCAGATCGTTCTCGAGAAAGAGGATGACGCCAAGCGCATCTATGACGAACTGAGCGGAGGAGCCGATCTTGCGAAACTCGCTAAGCAGTTCTCGATGGCACCTGAGGGAGCCAACGGCGGAGACACGGGCTGGATCGAGAAGGGGACGCTCGAAGTTTTCGACCAGGCCTTCAAAATGAAAGAGGGCCAGAGAAGTAAAATCCTCAAGAGCCCCTACGGTTATCACATTTACGAAGTTCTAAAAAAAGAGCCAGAAGCGCGTTTGAGTTTCCAGGAGGCAAAAGCTAAGATACGGGCGCGATTGGTGGAAGCCCAGGCCCAGAAAGTCTTTACCGCTTGGCTCGAGGAAAACGTGAGAAAGTCTTCCGTCCGTCGCAATGATGAGCTGATTAAGGCCATCAAAGTGACGACGCGAGGATCATGATGTCGATTCGAAAATCATTCGCCCTGCCGCTCTCTCTCACCGTGCTTTTCTTAGTTGCCTCTACCGCTTCGGCCGAGATCGTCGAAAGAATCGTGGCGATCGTCAACGACGAGATCATCACCCAGACGGACCAGAACAAGTACGCGGAACGCCTTCGCTCTGGAGGCCTCACCGACGATCTCTTGATCCCTGATGAGGCCACTAAACAAGAGTTGGTGAAAGATCGCAGTAAACTTCTTCAGAAAATGATCGACGAGCGAATCATCGACTCCGAGGTCAAACGTCAGAACCTCTCCGTTCCGGTCGAACGCATGGAGCAAGAAATCCGCACGATCGCGAAGCGAAACAATGTTTCGCGCGACGAATTGAAGGCGGCACTTCTTGAACGCGGAATCCAGTTCTCGCAATACCAAGATTTCATCAAAACGGGTCTCGAGCGTCAGGCTCTCATCGAAAAAGCGATCACTTCGCGAATCAAGATTTCCGAGGACGACGTCATGTCGGCCTTCGCTGCCGGTCGCGCGGGAGCAAACGAACAAGCCTTCGAATACACGCTCGCACACGTTTACTTTCAAAATGAAAAGCCAGGTGGCCCCCAAGCCGCAAAAGCTCGGGCCGAAAAAGCCCTTAAGCGCCTACGTGCTGGTGAGAGTTTCGACCGGGTCGCGGCGGAAACGAGCGAAGATCCGGGATTTGAGTCGGGCGGAGCGCTCGGTGTGTTTAAGACGGGGGAAATCCAAAAGGATCTCGAGCAAGTCGTTCAAAAATTAAATGCGGGCGAATACTCCGATGTTCTTCCCACGAGCGGCGGCTATCACATCGTGAAACTCAACAAAAAGAGGTTGATCGCGGATCCCCGCACCGAAAAAGAGCGAGAGAAAATCCGCGCCGAGCTTTACGAAAAGGCCTATAAGCGCCAATTCCAGTCGTGGCTCGAGCAGCTCCGCCAGGATGCCTTCATCCGGATCAATAAGTGAAGAAGCCCCTCCGCATCGCCCTGACCACGGGAGACGTGGACGGCATCGGTACGGAAGTCACGGCAAAGGCACTGGCGAAGATCAAGCCGATGCCTGGGGTTTTCTTCTACCTCTGGCGCTCGCCTCGCATGTCGACTCGCGAGCTTTCGCTCATAGACCGCTACTTCAAAAGAATCACCGTAACCTCGTGGCCTGAAGCCTTAAAGGTCACGCCTGATTCGCACAAGCAGCTCGTCGATATCAGCTCGAACTTGCCCCCGGCATTATGGGTCGAGGCGACGGCACAAACGTGTCTCTTCGGGCATATGGACGCCATGGTGACCGCGCCACTTTCGAAGACGGCCATCGTCCAAGCCGGTTTAGAAGATATGGGTCATACCGGAATTCTGAAGCGGGTCTCGAAGGTCAAAGAACTCTTCATGGGGTTCATCGGCGATAAGTTCAACGTGGTTCTCGCCACGGGACACGTTCCGGTTTCAGAAGTTTCTTCTCACCTCACCAGCTCACGCCTCGGAAAGGCCATTCGGGCGGCGGATCAACTCCGCCGTGTTCTCGATAAGAAAACTGCAAATAAGCCGTTAGCACTCATCGGTCTTAACCCTCATGCAGGTGAAGAAGGCCTCATCGGCGGAGAGGAGCTGAAGATTCATGCCTCCGCTCTCGAAACGGCGCAAGAAATCGATATCCCGATCGAGGGACCGCTGGTACCAGATGCGGCCTATTTTAAAGAGAATTGGTCAAGATTTTCCGTTTATATTGCGAACTATCATGATCAAGGCTTAATTCCGTTCAAGATGATTCACGGACAAGAATCCGGTATACACATCACGATGGGCCTTCCCTTTGTTCGCACGAGCGTAGACCATGGGACGGCCAAGGATATTTTCGGCAAGAACAAGGCCGATCCTAGCTCGATGAGGCTTGCGATCGATTGGGCAATCAGACTCGCCCGTTCATCCGCGGACCTTTCGATTAAAAAATAAAAGTTTATCTACCCGAGAGGTTTAGAATGGCGACGCCGTTGAACGCTGAGATTTTCCGTGAATACGATATCCGTGGAGTCGTGGGGAAAGATTTTGACGAAGCCTTTGCATTCGGGCTCGGTCAGGCTTTCATCACCTATCTTCAGACGAAGGCCGGCGCCGACAAGAACCCCGTCGTTACCGTCGGCCACGACGCGCGACTCTCGAGCCCTTCGCTCGCCAAGGCGATGTGCGAGGGACTTCAGAGCCGCGGCGCTCGAGTGATTTTCCTCGGCCTCGTGACCACGCCGATCTCCTACTTCTCGATGTTCCAGCTCGATAATCCAGCCGGTGGCATCATGATCACCGGAAGTCACAATCCGCCCGAATATAACGGCTTCAAAGTCTCCGTCGGAAAGAGCACGATCTACGGAGCCGAGATTCAAGAGCTGTACAAAATCATGGCAGGCGGCAACAAGGGCGAGTCTTCAACAAAGGGCGCCTACACGACATTCAACATCTTCGACGACTACGTGGCCCGCTACAAAGAAGAGTTCAAGAACATGCCCGACGTGAAAGTCGTGCTTGATTGCGGAAACGGAGCTGCCGGCTGCATCGTTCGTCGTTTGTTCGAAGGCGTTGGTTTAAAGCCCGTCATTCTCTTCGAAGAGCCCGATGGCCGCTTCCCCAACCATCACCCGGATCCCACGGTTGAAAAAAACCTCGACGCCCTTAAAAAAGCCGTTCGCGAGCATAAAGCCGCGATCGGAATCGGATTCGACGGAGATGCAGATCGCGTCGGCATCGTCGACTCTGAAGGCCGCTTCGTTCAGGGCGACGAACTGATGGTCGTCGTGAGCCGCGCGATCTTAAAGGACAAACCCGGAGCGAAGATCATCGGCGACGTGAAATGCTCCGATCGTCTGTACGATGACATCAAACAAAAAGGCGGCGTTCCGATCATGTGGAAGACGGGCCACAGCCTCATCAAAACAAAAATCAAAGAAGAAAAAGCGCCGTTTGGTGGTGAGCTTTCCGGCCACGTCTTCTTCGCCGATCGCAACTACGGTTACGATGATGCTCTCTACGCTGGCCTTCGTATGGTTGAAATCGTGGGTCGTAGCGGAAAGTCGCTATCGCAGCTCCTCGAAGGTTTCCCGCCGGCGTTCAACACTCCGGAAATCCGCATCGACACGACCGAAGATAAGAAGCGTTCGATTGTCGAAAAGCTCCGTTCGATCTACAAACAAGATACGGCTGACTACAAGGTCAACCT
>SXSP01000070.1 GCA_005792225.1 Bdellovibrionales bacterium
CTCACGCAAGCATCCTCTTGTGATGAGCACACCTTCGATACTCGACTTCGACGACTACCGAGCGTTTCTGAAAGCCACGCTCGAGGAGAAGGCGCGAAAAAACCCCACGTTTTCGCTGCGTGCCTTCGCGCGTCTCGCGAATATGAGTCCCTCTCATCTTTCGCGCGCGTTAAGTGGTCAAAAAAAACTATCTGCGGCGAGCGCGCACCAAATCTCGCGCGCTCTCGGGCACAACGCACGTGAATCCACTCATCTCCTCAATTTAATTGAACTTGAAAAAGCGACCGACGAGGTCAAACGCGGCCGGATCTTAAGTCGCCTCGCAGCGCCGAATAAGAAAACGCGAATTCTCCCCATCGAGACATTCAAGGTCATTTCGGACTGGTACCATTTCGCGATCCTCTCGCTCATGAACACGCGGGGCTTTCATGACAATGCGGCCTGGATCGCGAGGCGCCTCGGCATCAAGCCGCTGGAGGCTCGTTTCGCCATCGATCGTCTTGCGAATCTCGGCCTGATCGAACGGACCACGAAGGGCCTTAAACTCTGCGAGGACGCCAACATCACGACCACCGATGATATTCCGAGCGCCGCGATCAACGAGAATCATCGGCAACATCTCCATTTAGCGGAACGAGCGTTGACCGAGGTCGAAACGGAACTACGCGAGTTCAACAACCTCGCCCTCTCCATGCGGCTCTCCGATGTTCCGAAGGCCAAGCGCCTCATTCGAGCTTTTCTCGAGCAGTGCAATCAGGAACTTGAGACCACCTCGAACGCCGACGAAGTTTACCAAATCAATGTTCAGTTTTATCCGCTCTCGAAGCGCGAGAAGGGACTCACGTGAAATCAACTCTGATCCTTGCAGCGAGTTTACTGATTCAAGGGCTCTCCGTCTCTACCGCCGCGGCCGGCGGCCCACGCGTGGGTAACGGCGGCGGCGCATGGGTCTGCCAAGATCGCGAGACGAAAGCTTACCGTTGGATGCGCGTCGTGGACCTCTTCGAAGCCGAAAACGAATTCGGCCTCAGCATTCGCGAATCACGCGAGTTCGATCCTTGGGTTCTGCTCGAGGAGAGACTAAAAGAAGTGCGAGAGAACGTTCCCGAGCTCAAAGGTATTTTGACCACGAACGCGAATCAACTTAAACGCGCACTCAAAATTTTGCCCGAGGGTACGACACTCACGCGAATCGACGACGGCGTGATTCGTGTTCTTCCCTCCCCTTCTACATGTTCAGGGGGCTATCTTTACTACGGCCAACTCGCTAATTTCACCGATGATGGACGACTCCTGGTCGACGGAGACTTGTGGGCGGAGCGCGCGCTCACCCCGCTCGATCGCGCCGCTCTCCTCCTTCACGAGATGATTTACAAGTCCCTTCGTGACAGAAAGGGCGAAACCAATTCTTCCCGCACCCGCGAGATCGTGGGTTATCTCTTTTCGACTCTCGATTCCCGAGAGATTCGAGCGCGCGTGGTGCAAGCCCTCGCGCGGCCGGCCCCCAAGGAGGACGGATCGGAAGTCGTTCTCGACGCGTTCGAAATTCATTGTCGCGCCACTTTTGCGACGAACGAGCGTGTCGATTACAGTCAGTATGTTTTCCCATCACCGCTTCCGCCCGGCCAAGCCTATCAGGCTCGCCTCGATGAGTTCGAGTTTCACGTCGAGACGGACGCGAGAACCGGACTCCTCTCGAAGCTCGCAATTTTCGATCGACGCTCCAACGTGAGCACGTCACTTTCGGGCCACGCACTCGAGGCCGTTCTTCTCAAAAACAAAGAGGTGGGCATCGCCTTGGAGCGCGGCGCGCGCGGTGAATCCGCCATCTTGTCCTGCGAACTCAAGATCAACAAACCCCAGCGCGGCTGAGGTTCTCAAGGCAGAGTCGCGAATCGGGGCTTACCTCAAGGAGCGGAACGAGAATTTCCGCAACCGTCGGTGGGCCCGCTTGCGAGGTGATCTGACTTGCATGCGCCATTGCGGCGTGCTCCTGAAATTCACCATACGTCATACCGATCTTTCGCGAGTAGCGATCGATCGCAAATTCGATCTGGCCCTCGACGTCCGGAAACGCATCATCGGGATACCACTCCCGCTCCGCCGCCCCGTAAACTCCTTTGAGTGAACTCCCGAGTCTTCCTCTTTGCGCGAGTTCCAAAACCAATCGCGCGGCCCTTTGATGTTGAGGATCAATCAACGGATGAGAAGGCAGAAGAGTGAGAACGACTTCCGGCTGAAACTTTTGGGCGATAGCCTCGAGAGCGCTTGTGATCCGCGCCTGGTTCCAATCTCCATCCACGTGGAGCGACGAGAGGTCAGGCTCATCCAAGATGAGGACTTCACGAATGCCGAGGCGCCGTGCGGCTTCTTGAAGTTCGTTTGTTCGTCTCTCGGCAAGTTCGCTCAAATCATGCGTGACGAGATTGATCGGGCTCCCCTCGCCCCTCGTGATAGAAAGACAAACCATCTGCGTCCCGCTTTCATAGAGACGCCCGAGAACGCCACCGAAGTAGGATTCATTTTCTGGTCGGGCGATGACGATCAAAACGCGTTCCATGCAATAAGAGGCTACATCGGATCCCGCGTGTCCTGCTACTGGATACTCACCTTGACGTCGCGGGGTTCGGTTGAGTCATCTTTGATCACTTCAAAGTTAATCCGACCGACCTCACGCCCGTCGGTGGTCTCGACCTGAACTCGCCACACCCCGGGTTTGTAGTTGCTCTTCTTCGTCACTCCACGGTATCCCGCATCGCGCCCGCCAACGATCGGCAGCGGAATCGCGTCGTGCGACTGCCAGCCGTGCTTCGGGTCTTTGAAGAGCCAGCGCACTTGAAGCTCATCCTTGAAGCGCGCGGGCGCGAAGATGCGCACGAAGCAGTAAATCGTATCGCCCGGCCGAGCGTAGAAGGTTTGATCTCCGCGCTGCCAGAAGAGGTGATCAGGGCGCGTATAGGTGAGAGCATATTCGCCCGAAGCTTTCTGCACGTCATGATAGATCCCCATGTAGCTCGCAGACAGCGGCACGGGCGGCAGGACGCGAAGAATGTAGAGCAAAACAAAAACAGTTTGGACCGTCGCAAAGGGAATCAGCACGTGACTTCGCATCACGCTTAAATTCACCTGCATCTTGGGTTTCAGCCAGCGCTGGTAGAGCACCATCAAACACCACGCGATCAGATTCGCGCAGAGAAACGGAATGAGGCCAATGTAACCGATGACGATGGGACAAACGATTCCGAGAAACGAAATCAAACAAAGGCTCAAGATGCCGACGTGAACGTGCGTCTGGTACTTCCCGAATTTTTTGAATTCGTTTGCCGTGATGATCACGACCATCACGAGAATGAAGGCGATCGAAGTGAACGCCGAAGCACTCTTGAAGTAAAAGATCGTGTAGACGTTCAGGAGACTACCGAAGAGAAATTGAAGAAGGAGCTCGCGATGCGGCCAAAATTTCGCGAGCCCTCTCGGCGGCACCACTTCTTTTTGCGTTTCCACGAGTTCCGTCGCGATCACGAGGGCGGTCACGACGAGGTAGAGCGCCTGTTGCACGATCCCGAAAAAGTCATCCACGCGTTGAATCGCGACGATGTCGAAGATGAAACCGAAGACGAAAAACGCCACGGGAAAATAGCGTCCGTACTTTTCGTTGATCGCGTTGAATTTATTTTTCGTGCGCTCGATCACTCGCGCCTCCAGCCCTTCGTCGGGGTCTCCCGAATTTGTAGTTGTATGAAGAGCATGTTAGCCTCAATGCATGTCTATGCAAATCAAACTTTGGGGAGTTCGCGGCTCTCTTCCCTCGCCGATGATGCCCTCGGAAATCGAGGGACGTGTTCGCGAATGCATCACCGAGTTCCTCCGCCGCGGCAACAAGTCTCCAGATCAGGTGGACGAATTTCTTCGCTCTCTCACCCCCGAAAAATGGGGCGGCTACGGCGGAAATACCGCTTGCATTCAGGTGTCGACTCCCAAAGAAACCGTATTGATCGATGGTGGCTCGGGCCTGAGAAGAGCCGGCGAAGCGCTCAGCGACGGTCCTCTCGGCCGCGGTCAGGGCGAGGCCCACCTCTTCTTTACGCACTTTCACTGGGACCACTTGATCGGGCTTCCCTTTTTTACGCCGCTCTTTATTCCGGGAAATCAAATTCACTTCTACGCGGTTCAAGATGATCTCGAACAGGCGATCCGCACTTTGTTCAAGAAGCCTTACTTCCCCGTTCCGTTTGAACGCCTCGGAGCGGAGCTCTTTTTTCATAAGCTTGAACCGAGAACGCCTCGCCGTTTGGGAACGCTCTCCTTGACCCCTTATTGGCTTGATCACCCGGATCCGTGTTGGGGTTACAAGATCCAAAGCGAAAACAAAACTTTTTCCTACTGCGTGGACACAGAGTGCACACGTTCATCGGCCGCCGACCTCGGAGCCGACCTCCCTCTCTATCAAGGCGTTGACCTCATGGTCTTCGATGCGCAGTACACGATTCTCGATGCTGCTGAACGCGTGAACTGGGGCCATGCGGCTGCCGCCTTCGGACTCGACATCGCCATGCGCGAGGGGATTAAACGAGTCTACTTCGTTCACCATGATCCAGCTGCGAGCGACGCCCGTATCGCGGAGGCCGAAACGCAAGCGCGCGATTACTACCTCTCGCAGGTACAAACATCGAAATCGACGGGACGAAAACTTCACGAAGTCGAATGGTCGTTCGCCCAAGAGGGAGCACTCCTCAAATTATGAAATCACTCCTCATCGCCCCCCTCTCTCTTGCGATTTCGATTTCGATTTCGATGCCGGCTTTCGCTTTCGTCGGCTGGACGGGCGAATGGGGCAATTGGAAGTCGGCAGCGGATGGTACGGGCATTTCCGTCGCCTCTTGCCAGGAGAAGACCTGTCAGATTCGGATCGCGACGGGCGATCCGAAATGTCGCCTCGAAGGAGTTCTCGCCACTGAAGAGTCCGAGGCATCGGTCAAATTCAAAACTTGCGAGGTGAAACTCTCACCCGCGGGCGACCGTCTTCAGATCAAGATCAACGGCGACTGCAAAAAGGTTTGCGCCACTCTTCAGCCCACGGAACTTTCACGGCTGAATGAGTCGCCGTACACCACCGCTTTTCCGTGGCCTCAGTGTCAGTCGGAATCCCGGCGTGTTGCCCAAACACTCTGCACGGACGCAAAATTAGCAGAGCACCTCCAGTCGCTCACGAAAAACGAGGCCAGGGCGCGCGAACTCCAATCCAAGTTTTACGTGCCTCGAGATCTGATGCTCGCTGACGTTCCCGACATCCTCAAGGAATGCGAGGCCAAACAAGATCCGAAGAGTTGTCTTGAGACCACCCTACCCGATCGCGCAAGCCTCATGGCGGCCAAGGCATCGCAGCTGAAGAGCCTTAAAATGAAACATGAATCCGACCTGAAATCGACGGCGCCCGCTCCCGCGGCCCGCTCCTCTCTCGAGAGCCTCAAAGGAACTTACAAACGAAAATTCAAAAGCGGTACGAGCGATGGTGATAAGTTCGAGGTGACCGACGACCTAAAAATTGCGAGCGAGGAGAACGATCTCGCCTTTGACGTTCTCCTGAACTTCTTTGATGAACGAGAATGCACCTTAAACGGAACGGCCAAGGCACTCAAGAGCGGCCGTTGGTATTATAAGAACAAGGGGTGCGGAATTTTGATCTTCAAGGAAGGTGCGGATCTCGTCCTCACGGATGATCCACCCCAGAGTTGCCAGCAGCACTGCGGTAAAAAACCGGGAAAGGGGACGCCCACGTTCTTCAACGCGCGTTTTCCCCTCTCGTCACGAACAACCAAGTAATTAGTTTTTCGAGTACTTCACCTTGATCGAGAACGACACCGGCTTATGTTGGCAATCCACTTGCGGATCGTTATCGCCCGTCGTGATGAACTTGAACACGTGCTCGGTACGGCCAAGGTTTTTCGCGGTGATGCCCTGGAACACGGCCGGATTAAACGTCATCGAGATCTGACCGTTAGCCTGTGTCTCGGGCCACGAGCAGTTCGCGTGGCCACTCTCCTGACCCAAGCAGTAAACTTGTGAACCATTGTTCCCCTGCGGCCAAGCCGTGCCCTTCAGTCGCTCCCAATCGTACGTCATGATGCCATCGTATGTTGCAAGTCGGCCGTCGTTGATCGGGTAAGAAGTTGCGAGCATCGCCTCATCGAACGCGAGGAAGAACCAGTCATCATAATGGATGTCTTGCGTGGGGAAGTTAAAATCAACCGAGCAAATCTTGGATCCCGCGGGAAGCGAGAACTTAAAGTCTTGCTCAACGCGCGCCATGAAATGGTCATTCACGCCGCTCGAAACGCCATTGACACCGAAGCCGCAAGTGTTGGCCCGATCAGCCGCGCTGTCGATGGGATTGGCATAAACGATGTCATGCGTAACTTCCTCGATCACGCCGTTTTTGCACGCCTCTTTTACGGGATCAACTTGAGGATTGTCATGACCCGGTGGCTTCGGGGTGGGCACGGGTGTGGGTCCGCCGGGATTGGGATCGATGGGATTACCGGCTGGCTTGTTGTCGCTCGCCGCCACTCCTTCGAATTTCGTCGGTGCGCAGTTTGAGAAAGCAAAGTTCAACATGAACGCCGCCATCGCGAATCCGACGAAGCGCATGGTAACTCCGGTTGAGTGATCGACTTGTTTTCGCATCCGCATTCCCCCGCTCGAGGACGAAGCGCCCTCAAACAAAAGAACTTCAATGCGCATGCCTGATCGCGGGTCTGCAGAGCCTCCCAATTCGATCTCATCGTTTCAGGTTGGGACGCTTCCACCGTCAGTGTCACGACGGATGACAAGTCACATGAGCTAATGCTCATAAGTTGCCGATATGGTGCACCAAAATACAACCGACGAAGTCTTGGCCATTTTTGGCAGGTTCGCCGGCCTGTCGACGTGCGAAAGCGTCGCGATTTGCCGCATTCTGACATTGGTTTGCCCTATACAGCCCAAGGTCGGTGATTGAAGACTGGACCTTTAAATAGTTCCGCCTCTATGATCGAAGCCAACATTCTCAATAAGACACAACTTCAAGGACTGAGCATGAAGCTGATCCGTTCCCTCGTCTTCCCATGGTTCGTCTACTTCGCGGCAACACTCGCGGCGATGTTTGTGATCTACGTTAAGGTTCCGAAGCTGCAGACAACTCCCGAATCGGCCCTCCTCGCGGCCCTCGGCCTCGGAGCCCTTCTCTGCCTGATGGCGAACTTGCGCTCGTTCGGAAACGTCGGAATTTGGATGTCAGAGTCATTGCCCGAATCCCTCCGTTACGGAGGCTCCTTTCGGTGGATCTTCCGCGCGGTTCAATTCGGCGTCATCGCGGCGGCGTTTTGGGGAGTTGGACAATTCTCTTGGGTACCGCTCATCTGGCACGCCGTCGTCATCCCGACGATCTTTACGATTTGCCTTTTCGTTGCGGTCTTTAGTCTCCTGGGACCCATTCTGAAGTGGTCATCGAATCTCGCCTGGAGCCGGGCGTTCAGCCTCATCTTAAGCCTCCCCGTTTTCGCGGCCGTTCCCGCGACGGCGGTCTTCGTCGGCCAAACGATCGTCGATGCCTATCGCGCGAGCCACGCGGATTTGGCGATCGCCGCCGAGCAAGCCTTGGTGAACGCGGGCAAGGAAGATCCAGCTAAACCGATTTCATTTAAAGCTCGCGTTCTCGCGATCACACCGACCGAAATGAAGGTCTCCGGTGAATGGCCCGTCGGCTCCGGCAAAAAAACAACGATCGCGATCGATCTCAAACAACTCTCACCGAAGGTGGCCGCGGGTCTTCCGAAAGCCACAACACCGAAAGAAGTTCCGCTCACCATCGAGCCGCGGGCCGTAAAGGCAAATGCGGAGCAACCGCAGGTCGCTCTCACGGACAAAGATATCCGTGCCGCGATCACTTCCACCCGCGCAGAAAAGAAAGCCGCCGGCTTCCGTGAGCTCTATGAAAATGCCAAGGGCCTCTGCCCGGAATACAGCAAAGAAATTATCGCGGCCCTTGATCCCAAGGGAAATAAAGACGTCGTCTTCTGGGCCGTAAAAGACATCGAATGCGCCGAAGTTCGGTCGGCCGTGGGCCTTCCGAAACTCGCCTCCATCATGCTCGAGCACTCGGATCCTCTAGTGAGAGCCGCGGCCATCAAGGGCCTTCGCAAATACGGAGACGAGAACGTGAGACAAATCTCTTACCTCCTCGTAAAACGCCTCGCCGAACGCGAGCCCGCGGAAGTCGTCGAAGCGACCGCATCCGTCCTCGCCCCCTTAGGCGGCGACACGCTCAGATGGTCGACGAACAAATTGAAAACTCTCCTCGACGCCAATCCGGTGAGCCAAGCCGCGGCCAAATCGCTCATCCAGTACTACGGAAGAGACGATCTCGTCGCCGATTACGTCGCGCAAAACCTCACGCAAGAACCCGAAGCACGAGGACGCGCGGTTGCGATGGTCTGCCTTCTCCCGAAGGCGAAGCGCTCGATCGCCGAACCCCACGTCAGTGGAATCGTGGGCTCCATCAAGACGGCCGACCAAACCGATCCCGGCATTCGGGCTCTCGACTGCTTGGGTAAACCTGGCTTCCAAGCCATTCGCCAAGAGGTTAACCAACCAAAGCAGCTCGATCGCGCCGTGGCCGCGCGGGCCCTCGCTGAATTTAACGTGAAGGAAGAAATCGACGAAGCTCTCGAGACGGCCGAGAAATGCGCGCGTGATGAGAACGCGCAGGTGCGCCAGTGGTGCAGTCAAACTCTCGGTCGCATCGGCGTTCCCGCGCTTCCGAAGATCCTTGAACTCCTGAACTCCGGAGATTCGAACTTAAAAGAATCGGGCCGCATCGCTCTTTCCTATTTTGATGATCCGAGCGGTAAGCCTGCACTTCAAAAAGTCATGCAAGACAACTCCGGTTGGATGGCGAACACGAGAAAGCTTCAGATCGCAAAGGCCGTCGGCACGGCTCTCGTCAAAATCGATAATGAACAGAAAGCGCAGGCGACGCGTGCGAGCGCCAGCAGCGCCGAGGCCCAGCCCACGACTTCAAAGCAGTAAGACCGTTTCGTTTTGAATCGATCCGGCGGTATTTGTCAGAATCCTTCCATGGCTCGCACTTGTAATCTGTGAGCCATGGGAGGTCCTATGAAGTACCTAAAACTCGCTCTTCTCTGCCTCATCCCGATTCTTCAAAACTGCGGCGCCAAGGCTACATTCTCTTCTGCCTCTTCGACCGAGGAGATCCGCAATCTCGATCTTCCTGAGGTTCCCGCAGCCACTCCCGGTGAAAAGCTCTCAAGCCTCTCCCACTCGCCGAATGCCAAACAATTTTCGGTTTCTTGGTCGGGAGTCAGCGGCGACTCCAATTGCGTTATTCAGGTGAAAGTCGGCGATTGGGTGAACTTGGAAACCGTGGGATGCGAAAGCGGCACAAGATCAATTGAGCTTCCGTCCCACCCTGGGCTTTGGAGCGAAGGTCGCGTTCGCCTCGCGAGCCTGAGCGGAGAAGAGATTCTCATTTTCTCCGAATCGCTCTCTTGCGTGAGCCGCGAAGGCTCGGCATCGCCCACGCCTTCTCTTGACGAAAACTGTGATGGTCGCTTCGACGACTCACAGACGGGATTCAATATCTGCGGTCCTCCGCAAATCACGGGACAATTCTTAGCCGGTCAATCCTATAGCGTGCCGCCTACGATGCCATGCCAGGGCCACACGGCAACGCTTGAATCTATTTACTTCGGTATCGAAAACAACGAGGGCCTCCGCTTTAAAGATAGCCAATGTCAAATCGTTGAAGACATCTACATGGGTCACGGCGTTTACATCGGGCTTCACGGAGATGTCAGCCCTTCGGGCACGGTCCCGCAGGACACCTACGGCAACATCAACTCGGCAGGTTGCCAAGCCGAGGGTCCGGGCGGCCCCCGACACGTGAAGTACAATCAAGCGGGTTGGACGGTCATGAAGATTCATTACAAGTTTAACGGCACCGTTTATTTTTGAACTCCACCAAAATCGGTTCAAGGCGAGACAGGTCGGGTGAGAAATGTCAGTCCGATTTGTCTTCGGGAGACTCTCAGCTGAGAATGGTTATTCTGAGGGAGTCAAAATGAACGAACGGGTTAAAAGGGTCGGCGCAGCGCTCGTCCTCGTCATTTCGGCTCTCCCGTTCTTTCAGAACTGTGCTCCAACCGCAGCTCCTTCATTCTCCGCAGCCAGTCGGTCGTCTCAGGAAGAAACGCAACACTCCGGCAGCGGGAATGGGAACGGTTACGACGGAAAGGTGTACGTCCACCTGCTCGCGAGCGGGGTCTGCGCGGATGGCTCACCGGTTCAGACACGTTTTGAAATGAAGGCTCAAGTCGCGACTCTCCTCCGTGAGAATTGCGAAGACCTCGCACCCGAGAAAAGGCGCGTGATCGCCGTCAGCGTAAGTTCCTCAGGCCTCCTCGTCTACGAGGGTGTCGAATTCACCGTCGAACAAGCGGCGCCACCTCAGCCGACTCTCCACCTCAGCCACGTCGCCAATCAAAAAACCATTGAAGTCTCCTGGTCCGGTATCAACGACCAAGAAAACTGCGTTCTTCAAAATGAAACTTCAGCCGGTTGGGCGACGATTGCCGCGGTTCCTTGCGAAGCTCAAGCGCGCACAACCTTCACTCTCCAAAACTTGACCGCAAACTGGAACGGTCAACGCGTGCGGCTTGCGGGCTCCGCCGGCCTCTTCGCGATCGCTGATTTTCCCACGACGCTTACCTGCACTTCACGCGCGGAAGGGTCGCCCACCCCAACTCCACTCGTCGATGAAGACTGCGATGGTAACTTCGATAACTCCAAGGCGGGAGAATCCTTCTGCTCGACAGGTTGGGTTCAAGCCCCGTTTCTCGCCGGGAGCACGTACTCTTTACCGGCGACACGCGATTGCAATGGATCCGTCGCTACGTTTGATTTTGTTTGGTTCAACGTCTCCAATAATGAAGGGTCGCGCTACTCGGATGCGAGCTGCACCATCTTCCTTGATATTTACATGGGTCATTCATCCATTCAGATGAAGACACCTTCAGGCACGGTTCCAAATTCCACGAACGATATCAACTCAACCACCTGCCAAGCTGAAACGCCGGGAGGCCCGCGCTGGGTCCGTTACAATCAAGCTGGTTGGACGAGCTACGCCGCCTATTATAGATACACCGCCGTCAGCTATCACTGAGAACGACAAAGGATCAACCGTCGATGAAACGCCACGATCAACTCCTGGCTCAATGCGAAGAAGCCCTTCGCTCAGGTCAGATCCAAAAAACGGCCAAGCTCCTCTCGGAGATCGCAATCCCGCAGATCCATCGAGACTCGCGACTCGCTCTCGCCAATCTCTGCCGTCGAGCAGGGTTGGTGAGTCTCGGCCTCCGCATTCTCTCGCCCGTGATTCATGAACAGATCGGGATCGCGAAGCAGGCGTCCCCCGACGAGTGGGCGGAATACGCCGTCCTCCTCCAAAGAAGCGGCGTGGTCGGAGAAGCCCTGCAAATTCTCTCCCGACCCGAAATGATGAAAGTCGGCTCCACGCACCTCTACCGAGCCTTCTGCCACTTCAACCGTTGGGAATACGCCGAAGCCGTACCGAGTCTTGAGACCTACTTAGATACCGATCTCCCCGACTACTCTCGACTCGTCGGTAAAACGAATCTCGCCGCAGCCCTCATCGCTCTCAAACGAGACGACGAAGCACTCCCTCTCATCGAGATGAATCTCGAACAAGCGCGCGAGGGCCAGTTCAAGCGCATTCTTGGAAACAACCTGGAACTTCGGGCGATCGCGCACGTCGACGCCCGTCGCTTTTCCCAAGCGAAAACCGATCTCGCCGACGCCGTCACGATCATCGGATCATCGCAAACGTTGGATCAACTCTTCGTCCGCAAATGGATGGCCGCGATCGAAGGCTTCGAAACCGGCAAAACAACCGCGATCGAGAACTTTCGCAAGGAAGCCCTCGCCCGTCGCGATTACGAGAGCGTCAGGGAAGCGGACCTCCTGAGCCTGCAAATCCGATTTTCAAACCGCGATTTCGAATACCTCTACTTCGGCACTCCCTTCGCGCCTTACAAGGGACGAATCCGCGAAGCCCTCGGCCAGAGCCCTCCCTCGAAGGAGTTCCGCTTGGGCTTAAGCGACATCGGTCCGCTCCTCGACATTCAAACGGGCGTTGCCCAAGGCTATTCCTCACTCGAGCCGGGAAGTAAGGGCCATCAACTTCTCGAAATTCTTTTCCGCGACTTCTACAAACCTTTGAGTGTTGGTGGGCTCTTTTCTGAACTCTTCGGAGGCGAACGATTTCACATCGAATCCTCGCCAGATCGCGTGCACCAGATCTTACGGCGAACACGGCGCTGGCTTGCGGCGAACGGCTACCCGCTCGAGATTGAAGAGCGCGGCCAACTTTATTCCGCGCGGCTCACCGGATCTCTCAGCGTCCTTATTCCCCTTGAGAGGGCCCCAGCGCAGTGGGAAACCATCCAACTCAAAAAACTTGATGGCTGGATTGCGACGGATGGAACCTTCACCGCACAGGAAGCTCGCAAGATGTTGGGCCTGTCCACCGCGAGCTTCAAGCGATTCGCTTCGTGGGGAATCGAGACCGGCATCATCGAAAAATTCGGCGCAGGCTCGGCAACCGTTTACCAACGTCAGCCTATGAGGAAAGCCGCGTGAGCTCATCAGGTCAAGGTAACGACAAGAGTCTCGCCCTCGTGATGGGCCTCATCATTCTCGGGCTTTTCTTTTTGTATTTGAAGAAATCAGGCGGCGTTCAGCAAATCAAAGACGCGGTCTCCGTTTTAAACGGCGGAGCCCCGCGATCTTCCGAATGACTATTGCTGCATGAAGCGAAAGCGATGCGCGATCATCAAGATCTCATGGTCGGGCATGAGAGCGATTTTTAGAAGCTCCTCGTAGGGGTCTCCCTTGATATCAAACGTCTCGGCAAAGGCGGGTTCCGTTTTCATTCCCGTCTGCTTCAAAAGTCGAATCTTCTCCTTCGCCTCTTTCGGAGCGAACGTGAGAAGCCGCGCCTCGATCAACATATGAACCACGGCGGGTTGAGTGAAAACACTCGGCCCCTGCGCAAAGATCTCGATCGGAAATCCCTGCGCGCGGAACCTCGCAACGACCGCGGGCTGCCCGCGAAAGAGTTTGTGGTGAAGATCAAAGCCTTCAAGATCACCGAATTTGTCTTTGAGTTCCATCGCGAACGTCTCGAGATTTCGCGTGGAACAAATGATGTCGAGGTCACTCGACGGAATGTCCACATCGATCGGGATCGTACCGGCTAAGACCGGCGTTGATTCTTTGAGTTTCTCAAAAAGCTGAATCGATTTTAAAGCCTCGTAGGCCGCTCGCTGACGTTCGTTGCCCTTCGCCATTGTTTCGATATCGAGAAGTTTCATGTGCATGGGTAAGAGCTTTAGCAAGCTTACACGCAAGCTTCAAGTCGCGACCTTCGGCCGCTTGCGACGTCAAACCGAAAGTTGAATGGGAACGAGTGGTGCCAGCCCCTTCGGTAAGAGCTTAAGTCCGAGGACCTTCGCCCGATTTTGGATGTGCTGCTCTTCAATGCGAGAGCTCACGAGAATCGTGTTGCGGCCGATGCCGAGTCGCTCGATCGTCTCAAGACCGTTTCCAGCCTGACCGATGAACTCGTAATCCACGAGGTAGACGACCGGAGTCGCGTCGCGCTTTCGCTGCCATTCCTCGAAGACAGCGAGCGAGGAAAACGAGAGGTGATCCAGCTGGCACTCCGTGTGGACGGCCGACTTTAAGCGCCCCGCCCAGATTTGGTGGATCGTTTGATCGTCATCCACCGAAACGATTCGTGTTCCGGCAGGAATTTCGACGCGCTCCACGAACCAGTCTGGAGGCGTTGCAACGGGAAGTCGCAAGAAGACAGACGTTCCCTGCCCCTCGCGCGACTTTACGCTGAGGCTTCCGCCGACGGCCTCAACCGCGAGCTTGGCTTGATGAACACCGATTCCGTTTCCACCAGCTCCGCCCGCCTTACCGAACGTGACGCCCGCTTGGCCCAGTTTCGGGAGCAGATCTTCGGGGATCCCCTTGCCGTTGTCGCAGATTTCGATTTCATTAAAATCCCCATCACAACGAATTGAGAGATAAATGCGCCCCGTCCCTTCCTCCAAGGCTTCAACCGAGTTGTTGATGATGTTCGAAATCGCGCGACTGAGATCGATCGCGTGGACCTTCGAGAAGAGACCGTAGCTCTCCCGAAAATCCGCCTCGATATCAACGCCAAGTTTTTCGCGGTACTGCGTGCGTTTCTCACTCACGATCGAGTCGACGAGGAGCGAGAGCATGACCGTTTCGGGTCTCTCCTGATCCCGGCCCGATACCGACTGAGCCGATGATGACTGCGCGGCCATCGTCGCCTTTCCTCGCTCAAGAAGGTTATTGGCAATATCGTTGATTCGCTGGGCGGAGCTGCGAATGATCAGCCGCTTGTCCTCAGAAATATTCTGGAGAGTTCCCGTGACCATGTTGAGCGCGGCGAGCGGAGATCGAATGTCGTGGGCGACCTGGGACGCGACTTTCACGAGAGTTTCGTTTTCGGCCTGGCTCTTCAGCTTCGCGCTCATCAGGTGAAGGCTGCGATTGAGCAAAACGATCTCGGTGAGTTCGCGACCGGTGAGTTCCACCTTCGAAATTTCACCGAGCGCCACCTTTTCGGAAATCTGACCCAACGGCCGAAAGACTCGCGTGAGAAGCTGCTGGCCCAAGAGCATAAACCCGATA
>SXSP01000071.1 GCA_005792225.1 Bdellovibrionales bacterium
AGATTCGCTCTCCGCGAGTGCGGGAGCTGCGACCATGAAGACTGCGGCGAGAGCCATTAAACTTTTAAACATGAGTTCCTCCTTGGGAAGCTGGTGAGAGCCTGACCCAAAGAGAGCACCACGAACTCCTGCCTCGCGCTACGGGAGTTCGTGATTGTGTACCGATTCAAATTTTTGAGGCTGTATTAGTGAATGAAGATGCGCTGATCAATCACTGCGCGGCAATTGGACACATACTGACTTCGTTGACTGAAAGCCTTCCCACAGGCCGGAGTCCAAAGTCAGCTCTTCTGAAAGCCCTTATTCAAAGACCACTCGAACAACTTGCGCGAAAAGGCAGAAAGTCGCGAAAGCGACCGCGAACATCATGAGTGCGGTTCTCGCTCTGTACACTTGAGCTTTTTCCACTTGGAACTCCTTTGACCATCAACGTCCAGCACTCTTCTTATCGGCCGCCGCGACCTAAGTTTTAGCGTGCTCCGAGACATTTCTTCGGGTTACCCAAAAACGGCGCAGTTTCGGGCGGTTATGTAAGTTTTCCGGTGCCCTTGCAATGCTCCAGGGCTCCTGCTACCTTGCGACGTTCTAGGGTTTGCAGGCGATTGCGGCGGTTCGCTCGATTCATTTCGAGACTCTTCATTGAGGCAACTCATTGAGGCGACCGACGAGGAAAGTCCGGACTCCGAATGGCAGCGCAGGGGTTAACGACCCCCCGTCGAAAGACGAGGAACAGTGGAACAGAGAGAATGTCCAGGGCATTGATCCACGAGCCGGGAACGGGAAGCTCGAGGGGAGCCGCTGGAGTGAAAACAGCCAAACTCTGCGCGGAGCAAGATCAAATAGGGGAGCTGCCACAGCGAATGCTAAGTGCGGCCAGCACGAAGCTCCCGGGTAAGATCGCTAGAAGGCCGAGGTAACTTGGTACTCAGAGGAATAGTCGCCTCTCACGGGATGGTCGATCGCTCGTGAAAGACAGAATCCGGCTTACCGCAAACCCGGTTTTCGACATTTTGGGGTCGTTTCCTCGAACGGGAAACGGCCCCTTCTTTTTTGTCAAACCACTTGATACGTCAATTTTTTCGGAATCAGATTCTTTTCTTCTAACCACGATCTGTTTAAAAGCCGCGATGAGTAGCGCGTCCCGTGATCACAAAGAATGGTCACAATCGTCTTCCCTGATCCCGCGTTCATTTGGCCGATGCGGTAGGCGGCCATCGCGTTGATTCCAGATGAAGTCCCGAGAATCAACCCGTCGTTTTCGGCCAAGTGATAGACCATGTCGATCATCTCTTGATCGTTGATCCTCAAGGCCTCATCAATTTTTGTTTGCTTGAAATTTTCCGTGATCCGCATGATGCCGATGCCTTCGGTCACCGAGCTTCCGGTTGACTCCATTTTTCCCTCGCGCAAAAGGCAGTAAATGCCCGAGCCGAGGGGATCAGCAACCACGGTGCGAAGTTGCGGATTCTTCTCCTTCAGAAAACGGCTGACACCGCTCATCGTTCCGCTCGTTCCAACGGCGCACGTGAAGAAGTCGACCTTTCCTCCCGTTTGCTCCCAGATCTCGGGGCCCGTTGTAGAGTAATGGAAGTCACCGTTCGCAACGTTCTCAAACTGATTGGCCCAGAAGGAGCCCGGAAGTTCTTCCGAAATCGCGCGAGCCGTATGATAGAAGTGATTTTGATTCGCGAACGGAACCGGCGGAACTTTTCTGACCTCGGCTCCGAGCATCTCGAGGATCTCGTACTTCTCGCGGGCTTGGTTGTCGGGCATGACGATAATGGTTTTGTAACCTCGCTCGGCAGCTAAAGTCGCGATGCCGATCCCGGTGTTCCCGGCCGTGCCTTCAACGATCGTTCCGCCAGGTTTCAGTAAGCCGCGCTTTTCAGCGTCGGCGATGATCCCCTTCGCCGCGCGATCTTTAACGCTCCCACCGGGATTGAGGAACTCGGCCTTTCCGAAGATATTGCAGCCAGTGAGGCGGCTGATGGACTCAAGGCGAATGAGCGGAGTGTTTCCAACCAGATCCCAAACGCGACCCGATCGAAGTGGTGAATATGAACTCATGCTTTCGCGCCCTCCTGAATTCAAAGAGTACGCTGAGTTCAAGGGCCTGGGCAATCCTTCGCCCATGCCGAAGTTTCGAGTTATTGAACGAGTGCCAGTTGCTGCGCCGTTTGGTTCAGCCACTGCGAGTAAGCCGGAATGCTCGCATACACGGCGGTCTCGTCACAGTGGGGGCCGGGGCGCACCTCGATTCCGCGATTCGTGACTCCCCAGAGCATGAGCCTGCCGTTCACGCGAACATATGCGGGACCTCCGGAGTCACCGTGGCAAGCTCCGCGCCCTTGGGTCTGATCGAGAGTCACTTCGGTCTCGCTGAACTGCCTATCGAGGATATTCACCTCAACGTAACGAAGCTGGCCGCTTCCGCTCTTCGCAACCGCATTCGATTGCCCGTACCCTGCGAGCAGAACGGTCCCGCCGTCTTGAAGCGCGGCTACGTCTGTCAATAATTCAGCGGGCTTGTAGCCAGACGGCAAACCTCCCGAAAATTTCACCATCGCGATGTCGCCGGCATTTCTCATTTCGTCTTGGCGAAAGGCCCAGAGGGGAGATACCGCATAGGCCGCAACGTCTCTCAGCTCGCGATTAGGAGCATTGATGTGCGTCCCGAAAACGAGGACGAGGTTTTCCGCAGGATTTTTCAGACAGTGCGCGGCCGTGACAAGAAGCGATTCAGAGAGAATGGAAGTCGTGCACAGAAAACGTCCGGCGCGATCATAGAGGAGTGCGACAGTCGGAGCAAACTCCTCCGTTCCGTCCGCATCCGTGCCGCCGATGATTCCCGCTTGGGACGACAAATCCCCATCTAAACCAGAATTGATTGATCCCTGAGTCGCTGGCCTTGAGCAAGCCATCATCGTCACGGCGTTAATGGCCGCAACGAGAACCAAAATTTTTCGAAAGCCGTCCTGTTTCTTTGTCCCTGAATTCTTCCCTGCGTCCAACCCTAACCCCTCCGTTAGAGGCGAGACTTATTGTCATCGCCGGAAGCCAGTCTGCCTTCGCGTGGGGGAGGGAAACAAGACGGATTTATTTGTACGCCCCATAACGTCGACTTATGCAAACTGGTCCCTTTAACTGTTGTTGGCGGAAGTCTTGCTCTTCCGCCAACCCATGATACGAAATTGTTTTCATTGCGAACCCACATCCGAAGGCCTGTCCGGCAATCCGAAAGTCATCCGCTTCGGATCTTTTTACAGGCGATCTGACTCCCGACTCATCCAACGCTTTAAGTGCCTCGAGTGCGCACGCACGTTCTCGCACGCGACCTTCGCGGCCGCCTACCGCCAGAAAAA
>SXSP01000008.1 GCA_005792225.1 Bdellovibrionales bacterium
AGCGCTTGGACTTCCCTCCCCTGAGCCTCTCTCCGCCGATTTAGTGAAGTCGCACTTCATTGGTATCAAGACGATGGCGGATCTTGATGAAATGGCAGCACCTCTCCAAGCGCGCGGGCTCCCGATTCTCTGCCAGGACGTACCGCCCATTCCGATTCGCCACCGAGTTACGCCACTTTTCAACAGAGCGTGATCTTTTTTTCACCGGAGCTGCAGTTAAGCCCGGAGTTTGCTAGATTGGGCGAATGATATTGCCCCTGATGACCCTTATCACATTAGGCTTAAATTCAAATGCCGCCGCTCGCTGTGGAGGCGCTTACGGGTCCAAACCCACGGTCCGCGTTCTCATTGAGGTAGAAGCCTATGGGACTGACGCCTCGTCACTGACACAACATCTTGCTCATCATGGTATCTTCATCGACTGGGCTCATTATGTGCGTGAAGGCTCGCGATCGAAAGTCTTCGGCGGCCTCACTTGCCGCCAAATTCGCTTCACCGAAATTCGCGCTGTCGGTTTAGTTGCAATCACCCTTGATCATCAAGGGCAACCTGTCGTCTTCGGTCAGAGATATTAGTTTGTTCTCAAGGAAGGCTGCGGGCCCGCTCAGTAGGGCGTCCCATCCTTACGGGTGTAAACCCACTTTCCGTCAGGGCCAAGCGTCGCTTTAAGATCATCTCTTGGGTAGAGTCCCTCATCCCCGGGAGATCGGTCGCCGACTTCAAGGTAAATCACCGCCGAACTTGTGCGATTCACCAGCTGATGAGCGGTTCCTCCCGCAGGAAAGCCTGCGCACATTCCGGGCGCAAGAAACGTTTCGTCCTCATCCGTAATCAAGGTGGGATTTCCCTCAATAATATAGATGAATTCGTCCTGCCGGGTGTGCTTGTGAAACAACGATGATTGCGCGCCTGGAAGAAGCTTCGTCATATTCACTCCGAAGTTCTTTAGACCGAAGAGATCGCCAAGCACACGTTTCTCGCGACCGTTCATTCGCGAAAAGAACGGCTCCGGGTAAGTCGAGGGTTTCGTTCTTAAGGGAGCCTCGCCCGCTCGAATGGCGACCTCTTTCTTTTTATCAGCCAACATGACCTCCAGTGTGGTCACGTTAGCCTGTCGCCGCGGATGTGTCCAGAGGACGAAGCAAACTGTCAGCCTTCGCACGGAAGGTCGGATGGGAAAGCCGAACAAACCGGCCGTGTTTAAATTTCGTTTTAAACGAAGTCGCCCGTTCCCGCGCAAACTACCAAATGTTCACGCGCTTCTCGGCCGGAAGAACCATCGGATCACTCGCTTTGCAACTGAACGCCTCTGCATACTCCGGGATGTGCTTCAAGGGCTCGTTGGTACGCGCGAAACCGAGCGCATGAGGATCAACCTTTCTTCTCAACTCGATGAGATCAGGTCGCTGGACTTCGCACCAGAGTCTCGCCCACTGAACAAAAAAGTCCCGCTTAAGTTGAACGGGTTTTGACGACCCGGCCGGAAAAGCGGTGTGATAAGCGTTGGAGAGACCGACCAAATCACCAATGTTTTCGCCGAGCGTGAATTTCCCATTGTGACCGATCTCGTCGAACTGCCGAATGAGCGGCTCCGCGCGTGCGAAGAAGTTTTTCTCGTCCTCGTCCTTGACCCAAGGACGCACCTGGCCACGGTGATTGAAAGTATACCCCTTATCATCGATCGCGTGCCCGATTTCGTGCCCGATGACCGATCCGATTGCGGCCATATTGGTTTCTTCAGGAGCTTTTGGATCATAAAATGGCGGCTGCAAAATCGCGACTGGAAATACGATCGCATTATACATCGGCATGAGTGCTGCGTTTACATGGAGCGGACCAAACTCCCAGACGGGGCCACGGAACGTCTTCTTGAGATCCTGCAGGGTCTGTTGTCGTTTCGCGTCCATGTAGAATTCATGGTTCGCGAATGAATCAGTGGAGCTATAGGTTCTCGTCGGCAAAAATCCCCATTCCTCATCAGTCTCTGGACTTACGAGACGTACGTTGAGCTTCGTGAGCTTCAGAGCGGCTTCTTTTCGTGCTCCTTCGCTGAGCCATGAGTTGTTCGCCACCGTCTGAACCAATCGACTCCGGATCTTTTCGACCGTTGCGCGCAATTGAGCCTTTGGAAAGCTTGGAAAAAGTCTCGGCATGAGAACGGCATCCAACTCTTTACCAAGCCGCGCTTCGACTTCGTTCGTGCAACGTTCGGCGCGATCAGGTCTCTCCATCACGCCACCGAAATGTTTCGCGTTAAACGCGACCGCCGCTTTTTTATAGGTAGGATATGCATCATCTAAGTACCCACGGAGCGCATGATACAGAAAGACCGTTTTGAGGTGTTCGATCGGAAGAGTCTTCAATGAGTCATTCAAATATTCGAATGACTTCTCTCCGAAAAAGTTTCGTACTTGCCTGCGAACCCCGAGCTCCTTGAAAAGCCTCTTTATTTTGAGAGCATCCAGGCTTTCGATGAACTCCGGTTTCATTTCGGTCACCGCGAAGATATTTTTACGGATTTCTTCACCTGACGGATAAACTTTGGCGAGCCCAGCTTCAAAGTCGGCGACCCAGTTCGCCCGCTCTTTAGCCCGCTCCAACCCGATCTCATTGAAGAATAGTTCGACTAGGTTCTTGTAACCCGCCATGATTTCCGGTTTTTCGTAATAGCTTTTATCTTCAAAGGACAATGTCGAGATCGAGAAGTACGCATCCCGAATCCGCCAATCGTTTAGATTCGGAATATTGGAGTAAAGCTGAAGGAAACTGAAGCGACCTTTTTTAAGCTGCCGGTACAGATAATCGCCAAGCTGATCCCGCGTCTCGATCGCATCAATGTCTGCAACCGTCTTTGCGACAAAATTCTTCTCACCCTTTCGTGCACCTTCTTCGTTCATGCACGCCGTGTAGTAACTCTGCACCGCCCGCTCTTTCGGTTCGACAGATGAAATCTTACGAAGTCCCGCAAAATATGCCTTCTTTTGAGAAAGGATATATTCCCCAACGTCGTCGAAAGAAAAATTGTGCCGACGGCGGTTCTTAGGAAGTTCAAATGCAGCATCCGTCTTGCCACAAGCATATTTGTACATGTCGATGCAGGGAGAAATCTTCTCATCGATCGGGTAATCACGTTTCTCCATTTTGGCAATTGCCAGCTGTAAAGACACAAACCCAACACCAGAAGCTGTGATCAATATTTTCGTAAAGAAATTCACCCTTAGTCCCCTCGAAATGAGATTTCAATTTGATCCCACATTTTTAGTTTATTTTTTGAAGCGATGTCACGGACCAGAGGAGAAACTCTTGACTTTGATCCCGCGCGCAAAAGATCGCGGAGTCCATCAGACACCACGCTGCGAGACAAAATGGAACCCGCTAGACGATTTGCGCCCAGACGGGAAGATTTCAGGGACGGTTGGAGACCACTGTGCCCGCCCCTGAAATCGAAATTAAACCGAAACTTACACTTTCAATTTCGCCGACTGATTCGTCTGTTCATTGTACTTTTTCAGTTTCGCTTTTCCGGACTTGCTGAGCCTGACGCTCACGATTGTTTCGCCGTCCACCGAAAGCTTTTCAACAGCGACGAAGTCTCCCTTATTGAGCGGAAGAGAAGGGTTGGCCGAAGAAAGGGCCGGGATCGCGGATACCATCATTGCAATCGTAAAAAGACGCAAATTCATACTTGCCTCATTCCTAAATAAAATTTGTTAAACTAAATAGAAGGCTTCGGAACTCAGACAAGC
>SXSP01000072.1 GCA_005792225.1 Bdellovibrionales bacterium
AATGGGAATGTTCTGCAGATTTGGATTCGTGCTCGAAAGCCGGCCGGTTGCGGTGAGCGCCTGATTAAACGTCGTGTGAACGCGGCAAGTCTCCTTGTCGGCAAGCTGCGGGAGCGCGTCCACATAGGTTGAACGCAGCTTCGTGAGTTCTCTCCACTGAAGAATCTTCGCCGTAATCGGGAAATCACTCGAGAGCTTTTCGAGGACTTCGTTGTCGGTCGAGTAACCGGTTTTCGTGCGCTTTCCAGTTGGCATCTTGAGCTTCTCGAACAAGATTTGGCCGAGCTGCTTGGGACTTCCGATATTAAAAGGTCCCCCCGCCTCCGCATGAATTTCTTTTTCGAGCGACGAGATGTCGCGCGCGAGACCTTCGCTCTGCTTTGCAAGGAGGGGCACATCAATCTTGATTCCGGCCGTTTCCATGGCGAGAAGAACCGGAACGAGCGGCTGCTCGATTTCAAACAGGATCTTTTCGCCGTTTACGCTCGCGAGTTTTCGGCGGAGTTGCGCCTCAAGCCTTAAATGGGCCGTTAAGAGCTGCGCGGGACTTGGCAATTCCGGAACGGGCTCCCCATTGTAGAGGCTAAACAACGGATATGGAGACTCGACAGATCCGGCCCGAATGACGTAGGCCGCGAGCATTTGATCCCACTCCACCTGAGGATTCTGGATGTCATGTCTTTTGCCAAACTCCTTGATATCAAAACCCTTGTAGCGGAGCTGCTTATCGCTGAGCATTTTGCCTAGATCAGCGCCGTCTGCCGCAACTTCGGCAATCTTGTAACCGGAGCCCGATTTCTGCGCGAGCATCGAGCCGCGCTCGGTATGGATCGCCCAGGTCTCCTCCCCTTTCTTCAACCAGCGAGAAAGCTCGGCGAGATCAAGGCGCGTCTCTTCGATGGGTCCGATCTCGGGCCCGGCGATTTCGACCGCGGGCGCGAGCGGCGGAGCTTTGCGAATGAACGTGTTCACCGCATTGGCGGGCCCGCGAATGGTGGAGACTTCAGTACCTTGAGGGTTCAGAACATGAGATACGGAACCTTCCACGTGGTGGGCCGACGCTTCAACTTTTTCCTTCGGAACGGCGTCCGATCCCAAGAGAGTCTTCGCGAAGGATTTGAAATCGAGTTCAAGCAAAAGCTTTTGGAGATCATCGCGCACGATGGGCTTTAGCTTCAGGTCGTCGAGTTTCACGTCCATCGGAACGTCGCACACGATCGTTACGAGCTTCTTTGAGAGAAAGGCGTTCTCCTTTCCCTCCGTCAGCTTTTTTTTGATCGACGCGCTCGAGATTTCCTCGAGGTTCTCGTAAACGTCTTCGATAGAGTCAAATTCAGTGAGCAGCTTTTGCGCTCCCTTGGGACCGATACCCGCGACGCCCGGTACGTTGTCGGAGCTATCGCCGACGATCGCGAGATAGTCGATCATCTTGCGGGGCTCGACACCCCACTTCTCGATCGCGCCGGCTTCGTCGTACCGGATGTCTTTCATCGTGTCGTACATCGAGACGCAAGGGGCGATGAGCTGGCCGAAGTCTTTGTCGCCACTGACGATGACGACCTCAAGCCCCTGGTCGCGACCGAACTTGGTGAAAGTTCCGATGATATCGTCCGCTTCGAAATCGGGTTTGTCGAAGCAGGCAATGCCGAGCGCTTCGCTCAGCGTACGCATGTACGGAATCTGCGGTACCATATCGGGCGGCATCTCGGTGCGATTGGCCTTGTAGTTGGGATCGATCTTCACGCGGAACGAAGGTTCCTTGCGGTCGAAGCAGAAGGCCATGTAATCGGGACGAATTTCTCGAAGCAGTTTCACCGTCATCGAGAGAAAGCCGTAAATGGCATTGACCGGCATGCCCGCCGGATTCGAGAGGGGTCGGATCGCGTAGAAAGCCCGAAAGAACATCGAGCTGACATCAACCAGATAAAGCTTTTTCATTCGTACCGCCTTCTAAGAGCGATACTGTAGGCCCGCTTGCTGAAAGCGGTCAAAGATTGGGGCCCAGAATCATTCCTCTAGGCGCCGGCGAAGGAGTTACTTCGACTCTTCGATCTGAATGCTATCGATCACGTCAAAATCATGAATTTGTGAAAGCTTGCGATCCTTCATGATGACTTCGGCGATGGGTCGACGCTGAATCCGCTCGGCGTTCGACTCGGCCTGATTGTAGATCTTTGCGAGCATGCTCCGATACTGCTCGTCGGGCGGTGAAGCGCCCAGCTCCCAAGCCGAGATCTTCGCGAGCTCAAGCTTCATGAAACGCGCGAGTTCTGCTTGGCTCCAGCCAAGGCGGTAACGCAGTTGTTTGATTTCGTGTGCTGTCCAGTTCACGGCCAAACTCCATCTCTCAAAGACGATTTACAGAATTCTGACATTAATTGGCTTGCCCACGGCTTGCCAACTGCTTTCGAGGCGACGCGTCTCATGTACGGTTCTACCGAATCTCACCGGTATCGTCTGAAAAAATGAAAATCAGGTCGCCCTCTTTCACGAGGTCAAATTGGTCGCGCACAGCTTTTTCGATAAATGCCGGTTGTTGGGCTTTTTGAATGCGGTACTCGAGATGCTTGGATCTCGCATTTGCTTCGTGAATTCGATCAGTTATGAGCCGATGGTCGCGGTGCAGACTCCATAGTCGGAAGGCTGTACCGTCCAATAAAACCCCAATTCCGGCCAGCATGGCGCAGATCCAGAAGACCTGCGCCGGCCGGTGAATGAGGTCGTTGAACCATCGATAGAGCTTCTGGAACGTTTGCTGGAACATTCCTTCATCATCTCGAACGTGGCCAGCTTTTGCCACGAGACCTGAGCCCAGCCCGAAAGATTAGCTCAGGCGGGTGAAAGCTTCGTGACCCCAGTATTTCGCGTTGTCGCCCAGATCTTCCTCGATGCGGAGAAGCTGGTTGTACTTCGCCGTTCTTTCGCCGCGGCAGAGGCTACCCGTCTTGATTTGGTGACAGCCGAGAGCGACCGCGAGATCAGCGATGGTCGAGTCTTCGGTCTCACCGCTTCGATGGGACATGACCGTGCGGAAGCGTGCGCGCTGAGCGAGGCTGACGGCATCGCAAGTTTCGGTGAGGGTTCCGATTTGATTGACCTTCACGAGAAGCGCGTTGGCCGCGTTTTCTTTGATACCTCGAGCGACGCGCTCGGGATTCGTCACGAATAAATCGTCCCCTACGAGCTGAACGCGAGAACCTTCGGCCGCGTTGAAGGCTTTCCAACCGTCCCAGTCGTCTTCGGAGAAACCGTCCTCGATGCTGACGAGCGGGAACGATTGCATCCACGACGTATAAACCTTGCCGAGTTCGGCAGGAGTGATTTGCGAGCCTTCCCAGCGGTAACGGCCACCTTCGAAGAGTTCGGTCGCCGCAACGTCGAGTGCCAGGTGGACATCCTTACCCGGCTTATAGCCCGCGCCCTCGATGGCTTCCATCAAGAGCTCGAGCGCCTCGCGGTTGCCCGAGAGTTTCGGCGCGAAGCCGCCTTCGTCACCGACTCCGGTCGACAAACCTTTTTTGTTGAGAATTTTCTTGAGCGTGTGGAAGATCTCGGCGCCGGCGCGGAGTGACTCGCTAAAGGATTCTTGAACGAGCGGGACGATCATGAACTCCTGCACGTCGAGGCCGTTGTCGGCATGAGCTCCACCGTTCAAGACGTTCATCAGCGGAACCGGAAGGCGATGTGCGTTTGAGCCTCCGACGTAGCGATAGAGCTGAAGACCCGACGACTGGGCGGCCGCCTTGGCGACCGCGAGCGAGACGCCCAAGATGGCGTTCGCGCCGAGTTTGCCTTTGTTTGTCGTACCATCAAGTTCACGCAAGAAACGATCGATCGCGACTTGATCCGAAGCATTGAGGCCAAGGACCTCGGGGGCGATCACGTCGTTAACGTTATCCACGGCCTTACGCACACCTTTTCCGAGATAGCGAGATCCGCCGTCGCGAAGTTCAACCGCTTCGTGGGCTCCCGTCGAAGCACCTGACGGAACCGCCGCGCGGCCCATGGCACCCGAGGCAAGTACGACATCAACTTCGACTGTGGGATTGCCGCGGCTCTCGAGAATTTCGCGCGCGACGCATGCGGTGATTTCAGACATGTGGATCTCCTCCCGGAAAGGACGTTTGAATATTCAAGTCAAAAGGAACTCACAGCGCTGATGGTCTGTCAAACAGAGTGCGTCCACCCTCGTCAGTTGCGCGTGACTGGAAGTCTCCTGCGGGGGCATCTTGTTCCGCCTTCGTTCCGGTCGGAGTTTTCTGGCCCGCCTGAATTTTCTGGAGTTCGACGACGGCCCACTTCACGAGCTGCGGACCCGCGGTGGAGACGTAATCCCAATTCACTCGGCGCATGGCTTCTTCAACCTGCCGGGTCTGCCGACCTTGGCCGACGAGCAGAGTGATCAACTGCTGCCCGCGCGCCACGTAGTCCCCGAGCCGGTAGAGCTCGTGGAGAACCTCACCCACCTGCGCTTCAAAATTTTTTCCCTGCGGAGTCGGAGCTTGCGCGGGAACACCCTGCGAGATCTGCTTTTTCAAGGACGCGATTTCTTCGTCCTTCAGCATGCACGTGCGCTTGAGCTCGTCGAGTTGCTTTTGGCTGGTCTCGAGATTGAAGAGGATATTGCGCACAAGTTCGGGATGGAGCGAGAGATCGAGATCCTCGGCTTCACCGAAGAGACTCGCCTGGTTATCAGACCAAGTGATCGTCACCCGGCTATTGTCCCAGGAGACGCTCGCCATGGGCTTGTTGATGTACGTGGGGAGTGCCTCGAGAGCCGCGCGCAAGTAACTCGTTACAAGCGGAAATTGCATCTCCGAGACAGGCAGAACGAAACTAACCGAGTTGTGGCCGCGCTGGATTTCGCCCAGTGGGGGCGCTGGGCTAATGAAGTACGAGAGAAATCTCTCGGGCTGCGCGAAGAGGTCTTTCGACGTCTGCACCATGCGCAACACGCTGTCGAGCACACCCCACGACCGCAAGTCTTTGCAGTTGTGACCGCCGGAGGAAATGACGTTTTCTTCGACCTGTGGGCTTCGACCGTATTCAAGATCGATTTGCTTCAGCAGTCCTTCCATCTTATCGGCTTCAAGCCAGCTCGAAGGATCGCGCAGAAACTCCGACGGCCAATCACAACGTTCGTAGAACGCCTCGAGGTCCTCGCCCCGGCGATCCAAGAAT